>NZ_QRVX01000028.1:0-33526 GCF_003458885.1 Coprococcus sp. AF21-14LB
TAGGTCGTTAGACTTTTGTGTCCAACTCGTTCTGAAATCTCTTTAAAGAAATTTTCAGGGTTGTTGTCTATTGTTTAGTTATCAAGGTTCTCTGTCGTTTGACAGCTCATCTAGTTTATCATAACTGTTTTGCTTTGTCAAGAACTTTTTTTATTTTATTTTTTCAAGTCCTTGTTGTCTTTGCGACAGCTCATTTAGATTATCACATCTGTTTTGCTTTGTCAAGAACTTTTTTTCAAGTTTTTTTCAAACTTTTTTTCATTCTTCTTTTTTGAAAAAAGAGCGGAGAAAGAGGGATTTGAACCCTCGCACGGCGTGAACCGTCTACACCCTTAGCAGGGGCGCCTCTTCAGCCACTTGAGTATTTCTCCTGAATTCTTATTTCCATATTTAACTGTGCATCACAGTGCAAAATGTATTATACAAAACACATATGAATATGTCAATGATTTTTTTATATTTTTTTGCTTTTTATCACAAAAAACAAGATATGGTGTTTACAGAATATCTTTCTACCATATCTTGTCTTATTATTTCTCTATTTATTTTATGTGAGCATTGATTGTATCTTGAATTTGATTTTTTACCATTTCTGCAATTTCCGGTGTTTTCATATTTTTATATTCATCATATTCTATTGCCGGAAGAAAATGTACCTGCACTGTTACAGGTGCAGTACTGTTTGTGTCAAATGGTTTGTAAGCATCTATCAGCGCCACCGGTATAATTGGGCATTTTGCTTTGGTTGCTGCCTTGAAACTTCCGCCTTTAAATTCATTTACCTTATTTCCTTCTTTTGAGCGTGTTCCTTCTGCGAAGATTAGATAGTTTCTTCCTCCCTGCACTTCTTTCGTTACATCCATAATTACCTGCATTGATTGTCTCAAATCGTCTCTGTCAATCAAAAATGCCCTCATACAGGCAAATACCTGTTTTAAAAATGGTACGTTTCCCACTTCTTTTTTTGCTACAACAGAAAATGGTTTCGGACAGGATGCAACAATGGCCAGAACATCATACATTCCCTGATGATTCGGAAAAAACATAAATCCTGACTGTTTCGGGATATTTTCTTCACCATATGTTTCTATTGTTACATTTCCACCGATATTCGCTCGTTTTGTAATAAACCGCAGCATTTTATAATGCTGTTCTTCTGTATACTTCTGTACATGGGATGCATGATAGCATAGTTTTACCCACATAAACGGTACCAGTATAATATTGCGAAGTACCATGATTAAAATTCTTTTCATTGCCCGCTATATCCCTTCTGTTCTTTTATTTTTCTGTCTGATATTCTAAAATGGCTGTTTCATAAAGATTATTGCCTTCACAATCTACTACAACAATTGCCGGAAGATTCTCTACTTCCAGACGACGGATTGCTTCTGTACCAAGATCATCATAGGCAACTACTTCTGCATTTTTAATACATTTAGACAAAAGCGCCCCTGCTCCGCCCACTGCTGCAAAATATACAGAAGTGTTACGGACAACTGCATCAATCACTTCTTTTGTACGTTTTCCTTTTCCAATCATTCCTGCAAGTCCCATATCAAGAAGCTTCGGTGTATACTTGTCCATCCGGCTTGCTGTTGTCGGTCCGGCAGAGCCAATCGGACGCCCTTCTCGCGCCGGAGATGGACCCATATAATAGATCATCTGTCCTGTCAGATCTACCGGAAGCTCCTCTCCTGCTTCGATTGTCTCAATCATTCTCTTATGAGCTGCATCTCTTGCCGAATAAATCGTACCACTTAAATATACATAATCTCCTGCTTTCAGACTCTTTACATCTTCTTTTGTAATCGGAACTCGTATCTGTCTGTCCATCTTTCTTTCCTCCTATATCACTTCTACCACATGTCGGTTTACATGACAGCAGATATTTACTGCCACCGGAAGTCCTGCTATATGTGTCGGATAAGTGTTGATATTCACTGCAAGTGCTGTTGTTCTTCCACCCAGACCTCCAGGTCCGATTCCCAATCCGTTAATTCTTCTTAAAAGTTCTTCTTCCATCTCTTTTACATATGGAATTTCTGAATGTGTTCCCGCTTCTCTCGTTAATGCCTGCTTTGCCATAAGAGCACATTTCTCAAATGTACCGCCGATTCCAACTCCGACTACCATAGGAGGACACGCATTTGGTCCTGCATCCCGCACAGCTGTTAGAATCGCATCCTTCACACCTTCTATTCCATCTGCCGGCTTCAACATAAAAATACGGCTCATGTTTTCGCTGCCGAATCCTTTCGGTGCAACTGTAATTTTTACCTGATCCCCTGCCACAATTCTGCAGTGAATAACTGCCGGCGTATTATCATTTGTATTTTCTCTGATGAGCGGATCCTTTACAACTGATTTTCTCAAATATCCTTCTGTATAGCCCCGGCGTACCCCTTCATTTACCGCATCTTCCAGAAGTCCACCCTCCAGATGTACTTCCTGTCCGATTTCAAGAAATACAACTGCCATTCCTGTATCCTGACAGATTGGAATCATATCTTCTGCTGCGATTTTCAGGTTCTCCTGAAGTTGTCCAAGAATCTTCTTTCCGAGCGGAGATTCTTCTTTCGCCTCTGCCTGCTTCATAATTCTGTCCATATCTTCTGAAAGAAAATGATTGGCTCTGATACACATTTCTCTGACGCGCTCTGTGATTTCACTTACCTGTATGTTTCGCACCTCTCTATACCTTCCCTTCTGCAGCAATTGCTGCTCTCGTACTAAGTTTTATTATATTACAGAATGATTGTGGCGACAAGTAGTGTACTGCTCAACTTCCATCACAAGGAAGAGACGTTCGCACTCAATTCCGTCTTTCTCATCTATATCTATAATTTCATTTAATCTGGCAATTCTCGGCAGAAGTGTATTTCGATGAATCTTAAGCTTTGCCGCTGTCTGGCTTACATTTCTCTTCATTCTAAGATACCAATACAGTGTTTCATACAAATCTCTTCCCTTTTCTTCATCCTCTTTTTTAATTTTTTCCAATGCTTCTGCATATAAAGATCCTTTTGCCATTTCCCTGCCAATATAGGATACTGCCAGCTCATGATAGTACTGTTCTGTCAAATGTATACTCATACGCGTCTTTTTCTTCTGCACAAATTCCATAATATCTTTCTGGATCTTATAATTTTCTTCTTTTTGCGTTGCATCTGCAAATCCATTGCCAATTAATATTTTTCCTTCCAGATTTTCTATCCCTTTCAGATATTTAATAATCTGATTTCTATCTTTTTGTCCGTGAATCCCAGACAAAAACACGCTCTTTTGCTCTGGATAATGCAATTTCCCCTGAAAATTCTTATTTGTTTCTAAATACTCATATATTCTTTTTAAGTCTATTGACTTTTCGCCGATAATCCACATGAAATCCGGTATTTCCTTTTTCTGCTTTTCTCGACTATGTTCTTGCATCTGATATCCCTTAACAAGAATATCCAATAATTTTTCTACAATTGTCTTTTTTTTCCCAGCCGTTACATAACCAGCAAGCTTTACCCCATCTCCATCAGGATATCTTACAATTTCATTTTCCTTCGTACATACAGACTTTTCCTTGCCAAATGCAAATTGTTCCATTCCATTTTCATCATAAATACAAAATGCTACACCAGAATATTCACTGATCTCCCTCATGATCTCATGCATGCAACGATTCCCTGTCAGGCCTGTCAGCATGATCTTATAGCAGTAATTTATATCAAGCAGTTCTTTTTCTTGACTGTCATTTTCAATCATCTCAATAAATGCGGCAAGTCTTGTATTCATTTGCCCTGTATCTCCTTGAGAATAATCTGTTGTAATACAAATATAAGGCAAATGTTTCTCTTCATTTACAAATTTACGAATATAAAAAGATTCTGCCCCTGTCGCATGACAGCCCTGCAATACAACTTCTACAACTCCGTCTACATGATATTCATCTATAATCTCGCCAAGAAGGTCTATCCGATTATCATTTGGCGTCATAATAGAACAGCCAGTTGACAGATATTTTTGTGCAATTGCCCCATAAATATCTTCTGTATCTTCTTCCACCATCGTAGACAAGGCTCTTACCCCGCTGCAATTTTCTGTCGCAACAACAACGCCTCCCTGATTTTCAATTGTACGGATAACTTTCATGCTATCGCCATTGACTGGACAACCGGTAATCAGAATTCTTGGACGCTTTTCAAGTCTGTTTCCATTTCTGTATTCTTCCAGTATTTTATCTCTGACATCATCGATCACATCCGGCGATGTTTCATAATCAAACCGGTATTTACATCCAAGCACAATTTTTTGTATATTTTCTCCAGGGATTGGCGCCGGATCCAGCTTCATAACTTCACACAGACGTTTCAAAGACATACGAATTCTATTATTCAGACGCACTGCATCGCGCAATTTTTGTTCTGTAATAACTACATGAAAAAATTCTTCGAGAAATTCCTTTGTTCTAATGATTTCCTCTTTCCAAAACCGATGTGCTCTCTCAGACTGACTGTTTGGAAGTTCCATAATAAATACCGGCTTACTCTCAGCCATCATCTCATACATTTTTTTCTTGCCGTCACATGTTGTTTCTCCGATAACCAGATCTGCAAAATGAAACAACGGACATTTATCTTCTACAGCGAATCCATAGCTTGATTTTACTAGTGGACACATACTTTTCGGCATGTACTTCTCTGCCGACGGAATCGTTTCATTTGAAAATGAACATAAAGCCACCGGAATTGCCCCTGCTGCAATAGCAAGCTCCGGTGGAAAATATGCACAATACATACCGACGACAGCCTTTCCTCTGTCTTTATATTCTTTAATCTCCAAAAAAGCCTTCTGTCGTTGTTCTTCAAATTGCTCAAATATTTCCGGTAAATCCTGTACCAGTTTCATAAATTTCCTCTTTTCCCTGACTCTGCCTTGAAATATCATTCATCAAAATAAATGATAAAATTCCTCTTGATATCTCTATGTCATTAAAATCTATTTCTAAACACTCTCTAATCTGTTTTAGTCTGTATACAAGTGTATTTCTATGTATGTGCAGCATCTTAGCTGCTACTGTTATATTATTTCCACAAAGCAAATACATTTTCAGTGTTTCATACAACTCTGTATGGTTCCTTTCATCTTCTAAAAGCAATCTGTGAATAGAATAGTCATGAAGTCCTGCTTTCTCAATCAGTGGCAAGGTACACATATAAAGTCCCTGCATCGACCATTCTTCTTCCCGCTTCATTTTATTCCCGCCTTCCACATCATTGACAAGAGATATTCTTCTTAAAATATCTTTCTTCCCTGTACAAAGTTCTAAGCGGGAAAAAGGCTCACTGACACAACATCGGAATCCACATGATTCTATTATCTTATATACATCCTCCGCATCACTTTCTGATATATGATAGCACAATGCAATGATCTCCTTCGGAGTCTCATAAAAATACATATAATTCCACATCTGTTTCATCTCACAAAAAAGTTCCGCATCCTGCACGCCTTCTTTCTGGCAAAGTATTACGATATAATTTCCTTCCGGAAATGGACGAATTTCATTAATTTCTCTACTATTTTCAAAAAGTGTCCAACCTGTTATCTGTTCCCTGAAACTTTGATATATTACCTTCTGGCTTTGTTCTTCTTCCAAATACTTTCTGATTGTCTGCCTCATTATCTCTATCAGCTCTTTAAAAAATATATCATCATCTTCTTCTGTGATCAAAATTACATATCCACAGATGCCGCGATTACCGTACACCGGTTCCATATATACCATATGAGTATTCGGAATCAATCTTCTTTGAGAAATTGCTTTTAGATTGCTGAGTGTAAGATGACCACACGTAAAAGAATCCTCTAATGTCTTCACAAGTTCTGTATCCGTATCATTTTCGTATAATTTTTCTGCGCTCAAATCACAAAAACAGAAACCTGACAATATCTTGCCGGTTTCTGTCACAAATGCTATTGTTGAATTTGTATAAGCGCCTATTTTTTCTGCAATCGTTTTAAGAACAGGCTTCTCCAGCATAGCTTCAAATATAATTTTGTAACAGACATCGATTTCGTACATATCTATCACCTCATTATGGTTATTATTCCGTAGAAATGAATATCTGTCAAATAGAAAATCCACTCGCTGTTATTGATACTTATAGATTAACTCTATATCATACTACACTGTTTTGAGATACTTTGCCAATACATTCACCGTAATCTCTACATTTTCCAGAGATGTTGCCAGATTAATGCGGATATGTGTTCCAAAGCGCTTTCCTCCAAACCAGTCGCCAAAGTCTACAGCAAGTCTACATTTCTTCTGAACAACTTCTTTTACCTTTTCTGCCGGTATATAAGCGCCGAGATCTACCCAGCATAAATAAGTTCCTTCAAGTGGTGTCACAACTGCTTTTGGAAGCTTTTTGGCAAGTTCCTCCTTCAAGTATTCAAAATTCTCATAAATCTGTTTTTTTACCTGTTCTAACCATTCTGCACCACCTTCATAAGCAGCTTGAGCAGCAATATAACCGAATGCACTTCCTCCAAGCACACGATTGCCCGTTGTATATACATCCCATTTCTCACGAAGCTCTTCATCTGCGATAATGACAATAGAATTCTGTCCGCCTGCCAGATTAAATGTTTTAGACGGAGCAGCTAGCATTACCATCAAATCACGATACTCTTCAAAACACAGTGATGGAGTATGCTGATGATTTCCAAATATAAGATCCTGATGGATTTCATCGGAAATAATATACACCTGATGCTTTCTGCAGATTTCAAATATTTTTGCAAGCTCTTCCTTCTTCCATACCCTTCCTACAGGATTATGCGGAGAGCAAAGGATAAAAAGCTTTACATGCTCTTCATCTATCTGTTTTTCAAAATCTTCATAGTTAATCTGGTAATGTCCCCCATCACAGATGAGATCGGAACATATCAATCTTCTATTGTTATTTTTTACTGCATTTAAAAATGGATAGTATACCGGTGTATTGACGATGACAGCCTCGCCTGGTTCTGTCAACATTTGTACAAGCCAATGGAATCCAGCTACTACTCCCGGTGAAAAACGGATCCACTCTTTCTTAATGACTAGATTATGATGCTCCCTCTCCCAATTGATGAAGGACTGATAATACTCCTCCGGAACTTTGTAATAGCCATAAACTCCTGATTCCACATATTCTTTTAAAGCATCGATCACACATGAAGCTGCCTTAAAATCCATATCGGCCACCCACATTGCGTGAAGTCCTTCTTCGCCAAACATTCCGGTCTGACCATCCCACTTGTTGCAATTTGTATTACGCCGATCAACATAAACAAGTTTTTCCATCTTAGTCCTCTCCTTTTAGTATTCCCATGCATCCATTATATCCAAGCAAAGCAAATGTAGCCGCTGCTCCCGCAAGTACATTATCATCAAAACGATATTCAGGACTATGTAACCCCGGAATTTCTTCTTCTTTGGGTTTAATTCCAATAAACAGATAAACTGACGGTACACGACTGCTGTATTCTGCAAAATTTTCACCACCGAGATGATCTTTCTCAATGATATAAACATTTTCTTTTCCAAGAATCTCAGAAGATGTTTTTACAACACCTTCTAAAAGTACAGAATCATTTTCTACACTTTTGCCATTCGTATTGATTTCTAACTCATACTCAGCCCCTGCTACATGACATACAGCCTCTGTCTCTTTCCTAAGTTCTTCTCCAATCTGTTTAAGTACTTTGCTATTCGTTGCTCGTATTGTACCTCCAAATTCACAACTCTGTGGAATTACATTACGAACTTTCGGATTTCCCGCAATCATATATGTTACTGAAAATACCTTCGGTTCTGTTCCGCTGATTTTTCTGGTCAGCACTGATGGCATATGCTGATAAATCTCATTTGCTGCTGAAATCGGATCAATTGTTTCTTCTGGCCAGGAAGCATGTCCTTTTTTTCCTGTGATTTTTACTCGAAAGCTTCCTACACACCCAAAAGCATATTGTCTGGCAATTCCAATCTGACCACTAATTACAGATGGCCATCCATGTGCTGCAAACGCCATATCAACGTTAGGATTTTCTAAAATATGTTCTTCTTCAATTAATGTTTGTGCACCAAGACCTATTTCTTCTCCAGGCTGAAACACAAATTTAATACATCCGTTCCATTCCTCTTTGAGTTCTGCTAAAATTTTCGCTGCTCCAATGAGCCATGCAGCATGCCCATCATGCCCGCAAGCATGCATACGTCCTGGATATTCTGATTTATAACTACAATCATATAATTCTTCCACTGGGAGTGCATCAATATCTGCGCGAAGAAGAATGGTTTTTCCTTTTTTGCATTTTCCTCTTAGGATTCCTACAAGGCCAGAGCCCCCCGCCATATGTTCATAAATTTCAAGGCCGGGAATTTTATGTAATTCCCGGCTAATAATTTCATGAGTTTTAGGCAGTTCAATTCCAAGTTCTGGATAACGATGAAGTTCCTGACGGATTTTTATGAGTTCTGGCTCAATACGCCTTGCAATCTCTTTGATTTTATTTTTCATACTAATCTCTCTTTACAAAATTCAAGAATTGACGAAGTCTCGTATGTTCTGGATGATCGATAATCTCTTCCGGCGTTCCGTCTGCCGCAATTCTTCCTTCATCCATAAACAAAATTCTCGTTGCTACTTCTCTGGCAAATCCAATCTCATGTGTTACAAGAACCATAGTTGTTCCTTCCTCTGCAAGAGATTTGATTGTATTTAATACTTCCCCAACAAGTTCCGGATCAAGTGCTGATGTTGGCTCATCAAATAACACAACATTTGGATTTACTGCAAGTGCTCTTGCAATTCCGACACGCTGTTGCTGTCCACCTGATAATTTGGATGGATAGAAATCTTTTCGTTCACTCATGCCAACCTTCTCTAAAAGTTCTAATGCAATTTTTTCAGCCTCAGCTTTAGATTTTTTTTTGAACGGTTGTAAGCGCTTCCATCACATTTTCTAAAGCAGTTTTATTTTTAAACAGATTATATCCTTGAAATACCATAGAAGAATGCTTACGAAGTTCTATTATATCTTTCTTGCTGTGATGTTCTGCATCTACGGTTACATTTCCAATCGTAATGATTCCTTTTGTCGGAACTGTTAAATAATTCAAACAACGCAACAGCGTAGACTTGCCTGTTCCTGAAGGTCCTAAAATAGCAATAACCTCATTCTTATTGATTGTAAGATTGATATCTGAAAGTACTTTTGTATTTTCATCAAACTCTTTATATAAATGCTCAATCTTAACAAGCTGTGTCTCTGTTCCCATATCTTTATCTTTCTTATTTTATTTCTGAATTAACTGTGTCATATCTGCATACATCCATTTTTCAGTAATCTTTGCAATTGTACCATCATCAAGCATTTCCTGAAGGACTTTATCAAGCTCTTTTGTAAGTTCTTCTCCCTTATCTGTTTTTGGAAGGAAGTATGCTACATTATTTGCCATAAGATTTTCTTCAAAAAATCTAAAATCTGCCTTTTCATTATTGTGTGAAAATGCATTAACATTTGTTGTTGTATTTGCATATGCATCAATTCTTTCTAACATTAAGTCATTCATACCTACAGCACTGTCTTCATAAAGTTTTACTGTATATCCTTTTTCATCTGCCATATCTTCAATAATTGTCTGTGCTGCTTGACCGTTTGTAAGACCTATTGTCTTTCCAGCTAAATCGTCTAAAGTCTTATACTCTGAATTACTATTTACAATAACACACTGTGCATCTCCATAATATGGAATTGTAGCATTATACTTATCTGTACGTTCCTGTTTAACAGCAAAGCAGTTTGCAGCAACGTCTGCACGTCCTGTATCCAATTCTCCCCAGATTGCATCAAATGCTGCCTGTTTTACTTCTACTTCCCAACCAGTACGTTTTTCAATCTCATCCCACATTTCTGCATCGATTCCAGTCCATTTCCCATCATCACTCATAAGACTGTATGGTTCTCCTGTTCCAGCTGTTGCCACAACTACTTTTTTAGTTTCTTCTTTATTGTCAGAAGAATTCTCTGTTGTTTCTGTTTTTGCAGAATCTTTTTTTGACTCATCTGAATTTCCACATCCTATTAAAGATGTCACTACCATTGCTGAAACTAATAATAATGCTAATACACGTTTTTTCATAATTACTTTTCTCCTCTTTTTATCTTGTTTTTTTATCTTAATGGTTTCCCTTTAAGAATCATTATTAATACATATTGGCACATTTTTTTTCCAATACTTTATGTATAAAGCCAAGTAATAAAATAATAATCCAGTACACGAGCATTACTGCTGCATAAATCTCAAAATATCTAAATGTTCTCGCACCTTCAATCTTCGCAGCTCCCATAATATCCGGAACTCCTAACATGAATGCTAGAGAAGTCATTTTAATCAAATTAATAATATCATTGAATAATGGCGGCAATGCAATACGTACGGCCTGCGGAATAATAATTCTTGTAATCAATTGAAAGTTTGTCATTCCCAATGAATATGCCGCTTCTTTTTGTCCTTCATCCACAGAAAGCAAAGATCCTCTAATACTTTCTGACATAAAAGCTCCCATATTCAAACTCATAACTACTGCAACAGCAATAAGAGGTGTCATATTTCTTACAAATGCACTATAAAGTGCAACCCCGTAATAGAAGAAATATAACTGCGCTACAACCGGTGTTCCCCGCATGATAGAAACATACAATCTCGTAAATTGATAAAATACCGGCACTTTGTAATACCCGATAATAGCTATAATTACTCCAACAATTAAAGCAAATACAGTAGCTGCAATTGTCAGTTGAAATGTAATATTTACTTTACTGGCAATTATCGGGAGTACTTCCATAAAATAACTTACTTTAAACATTTTCTTTCTCCCTGTTCTCATGAATAGATACAGTTTTATTCTAAGCAAAAAAAAATAAATTGCATCGTCATTTCTCGACAAATGCAATTTATTTTTTTGTCATCTTCGCATATTTTCTATAAATCTTTTTAATTTATAGATTTTCTCAATCTCTTTCTAACCGTCACAATCATTGTCATAAAACATGCAGTTCCTCCTACAAAATTGGATATTGGTTCTGCCAGGAACACTCCCATCACACCAAGACCGCCAATATACGGAAGCAGCAATGTCAGCGGCACAACGATAATTACTTTTCTAAAAATAGAAAAAAATACTGCATGTCTGGAAAATCCAAGGGCGACAAAGGTTGACTGCCCTGCAAACTGCAGAGCCATCATAAAAATTCCAAAAAAATATACTTTCATCGCCGGGACTCCGGCTTCAAGCAAAGCCCGTTCACTGCTGAACATCTTTATGAAAAATTCCGGGAAAAAGTCCACCAGAACCCATGCTCCAAGTGTGATCACAATACACACGACTGACATAAAACGGATCGCTTCTTTTACACGATCATATTTTCCGGCACCGTAGTTGAATCCTATAACCGGCTGCGCCCCGTTTGTAATTCCTGTCACTGGCAAATGTGTAATTTCTCTCACAGAATTTAATACAGTCATAACCCCAACGTAAATATCTCCGCCGAAACCGGCCAGAACTGCATTGCAAACAATCTGTACGATTCCATTTGTTATTGCCATCACAAAACCGGATGTTCCAAGTCCTACAATCTCTTTTAGAAGCTTTGGCTGTACTTTCATTCTTCGGCGTTCCAGTCGGATCAGTACCTTTGAGCCTGTAAGAAAATGAATCACCCATACTGCAGACATGGCCTGTGAGATCACTGTCGCCAGAGCAGCGCCTTTTACCCCCATATGAAATCCAAAGATAAAGATCGGATCTAAAATAATATTGGCAAATGCACCAATCAGAACAGAAAGCATTCCTGTTTTACCAAATCCCTGTGCATTGATAAAGCTGTTCATACCAAGACTTAGCATCACAAAACCTGTTCCTAACAAGTAGATACTAATATAATCATTTGCATACGGAAATGTGGCGTCACTGGCTCCGAATAAATATAATAGTGGGCGTTTCAGAAGAAATCCGGATACCATAAGCGCTGCCGCCGAAAGAATCAGCATGGAACAGGTTGTTCCCATAATATTTCCGGCACGTTCTTCCTCATCTCCTCCTCTTGCGATAGAAAATAACGGCGCACCTCCCATTCCGAATAAATTGGCAAATGCAATCATAATGGTAATCATCGGCAGCGTCAGTCCAATTCCCGTAAGCGCCTGCGATGAAGCATTCGGAATGTGTCCGATGTAGATTCGGTCTACAATGTTATACATAAGATTGATTAACTGTGCCAATGTCATTGGAATTGCAAGATTTAAAATATTTCTGGAGATTTTTCCTGTTCCGAAATCATGTTTCTGTTCCATTTTATCACCTGATTCTCTGTTTTATTTTGCCTTTATTCTGAACAATCTTGAAAAGTAATCTCCCTGCTGTTCTCTTAAAATATCATGAAGCCCGGAAGAAAAATCTGATACGCTTAATCCCACATTCAATAATTCATCTCCGTAATGAAGATGTTCTTCTGTCTTTTCTCCAAAACTTCCATATTCCGTAATTTCATATCTCTGATCCGGAAGAAGTCCTTCCAGCTGAATCCTCTGAAAACTTCCCTGCGGCGGCTGCAGTACGCGGAAATATGCAACAAGCGCTTCTTTCCGGTCTTTTGAAACAACCATCCATGCAGAAGAACTGTCATTCGATGAAAGCCGTTCAAATGGGCTTTTTAGACGATAGAACCACCCCTTTTGAATCAGTTCCCGATAGTCTTTCATAAATGCTACCTGGCGTTTCATTTCTTCCAGTTCTTCTTCCGGAAGCTTTGTAATATCAAGCTCATAACCAAATGTTCCAAAATATGCCACATTTGCTCTTGTATCCAACGGAGTGTCCCTAAAAACCTGGTGATTTGGCGATGCAGATACATGGCTTCCGATACTGCTTAACGGATATACCATTGATGTTCCGTACTGAATCTTAATACGTTCTACTGCATCCGTATCATCTGATGCCCATGCCTGAGGTGCATAGTAAAGCATCCCCGGATCAAATCTGGCTCCTCCGCTGGAACAGGATTCAAATAAAATGTGCGGAAACTCCTGAATCAATCTTTCGTACAGCTCGTATACACCGAGAATGTATTTATGCCGCACCTTTCCCTGATAAATACTGTCATTGCCATTGGAAAATACCTCTGAAAAAGAGCGGTTCATATCCCATTTTACATAAGATACCGGAGCTGATCCGAGAATTTCTCTCATCTGCTGATGGATATAATCTATGACTTCTCTTTTTGAAAAATCAAGTACATACTGATTTCTGCAATGGCAATAATTTCTTCTCAGATCTACAAGAAGCCAATCCGGATGTGCCCGGAATAAATCGCTGTCCTTATTTGTCATCTCAGGCTCAAACCACAGACCAAATTTCATTCCCATTGCCTCAATCTTCTCTGCCAGTCCTTTAATTCCTCCCGGAAGCTTATCTTTATTAACGTACCAGTCGCCGAGAGAACAGGTATCTGTATTTCTTTTTCCAAACCATCCGTCATCTAACACAAACAGCTCAATCCCGATCTTCTTCGCCTGATTTGCCAGCTGCAAAATCTTTTCTTCATCAAACTGAAAATAAGTAGCTTCCCAGTTATTAATAAGAATCGGCCGCACCCGGTCTCTCCACTGACCTCTTGCCAGTCTTGTACGATACAGCTCATGAAATGTCTGACTCATCCCATTTAATCCAATTCCGGAATATACCATGACAAGCTCCGGTGTCTGGAAACATTCTCCTTCTTCTAATTTCCAGCGAAATTCATTCGGATGAATTCCAAGTACAACTCTTGTTACATTAAAATTATCAACTTCTGCCTGTGCCAGAAAATCGCCACTATATACAAGGCTAAATCCGATGCTTCGCCTGCACGTTCCGTTGTTTCCCGGCGTTTCAACGCCAAAAACGGATTAAACTGATGACTGCTTCCGCCTCTCATGCTGTAGATGCCCTGTGTTCCATAATTCAGTTCTCTCGTCTGAACATGCCGCTCTCTTGACCATGCCCCGGCAAGTTCAATCATTTCATATTCTTTGTCCGGAAGATCAAGACATCCGCTCATCGCATTTAAAATTGTAATTCCTTCCTGATTATCGCATACGAATTTTACATGTTTTGTGATAACCGGATATGCTTCAAAAATGGTATATGACAGAATGATTTTTGTTTTAAGCAGCTTATCTTCCAGTACAACTTCAAGTGTCGCTGCTTCTGAATCCGTTTCTGTATACACAGCCGGCAACCCTTCTAACTTCTTCTTGCCCGCAAAAATCACATGCTCTTTATACTGAAAATCAACAGTTCTGCTCCCATTTTTCTGTTCCAGCTCAAATGCCGGATATCTCATATCTCCTGAACCATACGATGGATATTCCTGTTTTAAGTGCTCCAGAGAAAATCTGTAATTTCCTTCAAAACAATTCGGAGTCATATCTCTTCCTGCATATTCAATTAAGTATCCAAAATCATCGCAATCCGTAATTTTCTTACCGTAATAGATATGACCTAACTGTCCATTTTTCATTACTTTAAAAATATAACTGATACTCTGATTGTACAAATGAAATTCTTTTGACTGTTCATGAAAGATAATTGGCATAATACTTCCTCCTCAGGATATTTCTGTAATTATTTTTTATTATAACAGATTTTTTCGAACGAAAAAAAGTCTTCTGAAAAATTCTTCATAAATTTTTCAAAAGACTTTTCATTACCGAAAATGATTTTATCTCTTATTATTCTTCGGCTGTATCTTGTCCCTCTTCAGACTGTTCTTCTGTTTCTCTTACTTTTGCGATACTTGCTACCTTGTCATCACCTGACAGATTGATCAGTTTGACACCGGATGTAATTCGTCCAAGACAGATATGCCGCTGCATTCCATACGGATAATAATTCCCTCTGTATTAATGATCATGATCTCGTTGTCCTGATCTACTGCTTTTACACCTACAACGTTACCTGTCTTTTCAGTAATCTTATAGCATTTTACGCCTTTACCGCCTCGATTTTGTTTTGTAAATTCTTCCAGTTTTGTGAGTTTACCCATACCTTTTTCAGATACAATCAGAAGATAATCTCCCTGTATATCAAGCTGCATTCCAACGATTTCATCCCGATCGCCGAGATTCATACCGCGAACGCCCATTGAAGTCCTTCCGGTCGGTCTTACATCACTTTCATTAAAGCGGATACACTGTCCGTATTTTGTCACAAGAATAATATCCCGCTCATTATCTGTTGCCTTTACTTCGATCAATTCATCATCTTCTCTGAGGGTAATTGCTGCCAGTCCGGTCTTTCTTACATTTGCATAATCCTGAATCGGAGTTTTCTTTACAAGACCTTTCTTTGTAGCCATAAACAGATAATGTCCTTCTTCGTAATCCTCAATCGGAATGACAGCAGTGATTTTCTCACCCGGCATCATCTGCAGCAGGTTAATGATCGCTGTTCCTCTTGCCGTCCTGCTTGCCTCCGGAATTTCATAACCTTTCATGCGGTACACCCGTCCTGTATTCGTAAAGAACATGAGATAATGATGTGTAGAAGTCATAAACAGCTCTTCTACATAATCTTCGTCCAGTGTCTGCATTCCTTTAATGCCCTTACCTCCCCGGTTCTGGCTCTTGAATGCATCTACAGACATTCTCTTAATATATCCTAATTTTGTCATTGTGATAACAACATTCTGTTCCGGAATCAGATCCTCCATGGAAATATCAAACTCATCAAAACCAATTGACGTTCTTCTGTCATCTCCATATTTATCACGGATTACAATAATTTCTTCCTTGATCACTCCAAGAAGCAGTTTTCTGTCTGCAAGAATCGCTTTTAACTCGCCGATTCGTTTCATCAGTTCAGCATACTCTGCTTCCAGTTTTTCCCGCTCCAGACCTGTCAGCGTACGCAGGCGCATTTCCACAATCGCCTGTGCCTGTGCCTCAGACAGTTCAAAACGTTTGATCAATTCTGCTTTTGCAATCTGTACTGTTTTGGAACCGCGGATAATTGTGATTACTTCATCAATATTATCAAGTGCGATCAACAAGCCCTGTAAAATATGAGCCCGCTCTTCTGCACGATTTAATTCATATTTCGTTCTTCTTGTGACAACCTCTTCCTGATGCTTCAGATAGAGATTCAGCATGTCGAGAATATTAAGCACCTTTGGTTCATTTCCAACAAGCGCCAGCATAATTACACCAAAGGTATCCTGCATCTGCGTATGCTTATATAACTGATTTAGAATTACATTTGCATTGACATCTCTTCTAAGCTCAATACAAATACGCATACCTTCACGGTTAGACTGATCACTCAGATCTGTAATTCCATCGATTTTCTTGTCACGCACAAGTTCTGCTATTTTTTCAATCAGGCGTGCTTTATTTACCATATATGGCAATTCTGTGACAACAATACGGCTCTTGCCATTTTGCATCGGTTCAATGTCTGTTACTGCACGCACACGAATCTTACCTCTTCCGGTACGATAAGCTTCCTCGATTCCTCTTGTTCCAAGAATCGTTGCTCCTGTCGGAAAATCAGGTCCTTTAATGATCTTTAGTATATCTTCAATTGTCGTTGTTCCATTATCATCAATCTGATCATCAATAATCTTTACCACTGCATCGATCACTTCGCGAAGATTGTGCGGCGGAATATTCGTCGCCATACCAACTGCAATTCCGGATGTTCCATTGACAAGAAGATTTGGAAATCTTGCCGGAAGCACGGTTGGCTCTTTTTCTGTCTCATCAAAGTTTGGAGCAAAATCTACAGTATTTTTATTAATATCTGCTGTCAGCTCCATGGAAATCTTACTGAGTCTTGCCTCTGTATATCGCATGGCAGCAGCTCCGTCCCCATCGACAGAACCGAAGTTTCCATGTCCGTCTACAAGGGGATATCTTGTAGACCACTCCTGAGCCATATTTACGAGTGCACCATAGATCGAGCTGTCTCCATGCGGATGATATTTACCCATTGTATCACCGACAATACGCGCACATTTACGATGCGGTTTGTCCGGGCCATTATTCAGTTCGATCATTGAATACAAAATTCTTCTCTGTACCGGTTTCAGACCGTCTCTTACATCCGGAAGCGCCCGGGATGCAATAACACTCATGGCGTAATCAATATAAGATTTCTCCATTGTCTTCTGCAGGTCTACTTCGTGGACTTTATCAAAAATGTTGTCTTCCATGTCTTACTCTCCTTCTCATCCACAGATTAAATATCAAGATTTTCTACAAATCTTGCATTTTCTTCAATAAATTCACGTCTTGGCTCTACCTTATCTCCCATTAATGTGGTAAATGTCAGGTCAAGTTCCGAAGATGTTTCATCATCCATTACAACACGTTTCAAGATTCGATGCTGCGGATCCATCGTTGTCTCCCAAAGCTGCTCTGCATCCATTTCTCCAAGACCTTTATAACGCTGAATCTTATTATTCTGATCACGTCCAACTTCTGAAAGAATCTTATCCAGTTCTGCATCACTGTATGCATACCAGACTTTTTTATTCTTCTCAAGCTTATATAACGGCGGCTGTGCAAGATATACATACCCCTGTCTGATCAGCTCAGGCATAAAACGATATAAAAATGTTAATAGCAATGTGCTAATATGTGCTCCATCGACATCGGCATCTGTCATAATGATAATCTTGTGATATCGAAGCTTTGAAATATCAAAATCATCATGAATTCCTGTACCAAACGCAGTAATCATTGCTTTAATCTCAGCATTGGCATATATTTTATCCAGTCTTGCTTTTTCTACATTCAGGATTTTTCCGCGAAGCGGCAGGATTGCCTGAGTCGCACGATCACGGGCTGTCTTTGCAGAACCGCCGGCAGAATCTCCCTCTACGATATAGATCTCACAATTTGCCGGATTCTTATCCGAACAGTCTGCAAGTTTTCCCGGAAGAGACATTCCTTCTAGTGCAGATTTTCTTCTTGTCAGATCTCTCGCTTTCCTTGCGGCTTCCCTTGCACGCTGTGCCATAACAGATTTTTCAACGATCATTTTTCCGACAGACGGATTCTGTTCAAGGAAAATTTCCAACTGTGATGCAACAACGCTCATAACAGCTCCGCGCGCTTCGCTGTTTCCAAGCTTTTGTTTTGTCTGCCCTTCAAACTGAGGATCTTCAATCTTAACACTGACAATCGCAGTTAAACCTTCTCTGATATCTTCTCCTGACAAATCCGGTTCATTATCTTTTAATAATTTATTTTTTCTTGCATAATCATTAAATGTCTTTGTCAGAGCAGTACGGAATCCTGCAATATGAGTTCCACCTTCCGGTGTTGTGATATTATTAACGAATCCATATGTATTTTCTGTAAAGGAATCATTATGCTGCAGAGCAACTTCTACTGCAACACCGTCTTTCAGACCTTCACAATAAATAATTGTCTCATATAATGGTGTCTTGCTTTTATTCAGATATGCAACAAATTCCTTAATACCACCTTCATAGTGGAAAGTATGCTCTCTTACTTCTTCTTCTCTGTAATCGTGAAGAACAATTCTAAGACCTTTCGTTAAAAATGCAGTTTCCCTGAGACGCTGCTTCAAAATATCGTAATCATATACCGTCTCTTCAAAGATCTCTCCATCCGGAAGAAATGTTACCTTTGTTCCGGTCTTTTCCATATCACATTCACCGATCACTTCCAGTTTCTTGACTACTTTGCCCCGCTCATAACGCTGCATATAAACTTTTCCGCCGCTGCAGATTTCTACTTCTAACCACACAGACAACGCATTTACAACAGACGCTCCTACACCATGCAGACCTCCGGATACTTTGTATCCTCCACCGCCGAATTTACCTCCTGCATGCAGAACAGTAAATACAACTTCTACTGCCGGAAGTCCTGTTTTGTGATTAATCCCAACCGGAATTCCACGCCCGTTATCAATAACTGTAATAGAATTATCCTGATTGATCGCTACATCTATCGTATCACAATATCCTGCCAGCGCCTCATCAACTGCATTATCTACGATTTCGTACACGAGATGATGAAGTCCTCTCGATGACGTACTTCCTATGTACATTCCAGGTCTTTTTCTTACCGCTTCCAGTCCTTCTAATATCTGGATCTGGTCGGCGCCGTATTCTGTACTTACTGTACTACCCATTTTAATTCCTCCTAATTTTCTCCAGTGACTTCACCGTCTTTTACGTGAAACACCTTATTCATTGAAAATCTGTGATTAACAAATTCATCCAGACCGGTACAAGTCACAAGTGTCTGCACCCCCTGAATACTGTCCAACAGATAATTCTGCCTATGTTTGTCAAGCTCAGATAATACATCATCAAGCAAAAGAACAGGTGTATCATGAAGCACCTGTTTCACAAGTTCAATTTCTGATAATTTTAATGACAATGCTGCCGTTCTCTGCTGTCCCTGTGATCCAAACTTGCGTATATCAAGATCATCTGCAAGAAAACAGATGTCATCCCGATGCGGTCCTGTTGAAGTACTCCTCATCCGGATATCCCTTTCCCTGTTCTTTCTGACAGCTTCTTCCAGAGACAGACTTCCGCAGCCAGGTTCATAAGAAAGAAGCAAATTCTCTCGTTCCCCAGTAAGTTTTCTATGGATCGTTCCAACAATCTCATTTACTTCCTGCACAAACTTCCGTCTCCGCTCCATGATCCGTTTACCATAATCAATCAGCTGCATATCCCATACTTCCAACGTATCATATAGATCTCTTCTATCTGGAATCTCCTTCAGCAGCTTATTTCGCTGATTTACGATCCGATTGTAGCTGGACAGATCATTTAAATATATCTTGTCAAGCAGAGACAGCTCCATATCCATAAATCTTCGCCGTTCTGCCGGTCCATTTTTAATAATATTCAGATCTTCCGGTGAAAAAAAGACAAGATGAATCATTCCGAACAGCTCACTTGCCTTGCGAATCGGAATTTTATCAATGGCAATTCCCTTTGGGCTGTTCTTCTTTAAATGTACATCTATCTGGTAAGGAACTCCGTCCTTTTCTACCAGAATTTCAATATGAGATTCCTCTTTTCCAAACTGAATCATATCTCTGTCTTTTGTACCTCTGTGGGATTTTGTTGTCCCACAGAGATAGACTGCTTCAAGAATATTGGTTTTTCCCTGGGCATTATCACCATAAAAGATATTTGTTGCATGATTAAAATCAAGTTTCAACAAATGATAATTTCGGAAATTTTTTAACTTTAATGATTTCAGAATCATATGTCTACCAACTATCTGATAATTTTTACTTCTTCATTCTCAAAGAAAATGATGTCTCCCTCATGCAGCTTTTTCCCGCGGCGGGTTTCTACTTCACCATTTACTTTTACTTCTCCGTTCTGGATCACGATTTTCGCATCTACTCCGGATTCTACAAGACCAGCCAGTTTCATTGCCTGACCAAGTTTAATAAACTCATCTCTAATTGTAATTTCCTGCATCTTTTTCCTCTCCGACTATACTCCGGCATTAAAGTTGACCGGTAAAATCAAATAAATATAAGTTTCATTTTCATCTTTAATGAAGCAAGGTGCTTTTGGATTCATCAAAAACAAATTCACTTCTTCATCATCAATCACACGAAGTGCATCGATCAAAAATTTAGGATTAAATCCAATCAGCAGATCTTTTCCTTCTTTTTCAATCATAATTTCTTCATCCATCGAACCAATCTGAGACTGAATCTTCAGCTGCATTGTTTCATCACCAATATTGATGATGATTGGTTTCTTATCTCCTTCTTTTACCAATAATGTTGCACGGTCAATACAGTTTAACAGTTCTTTTTTATTGATTTTTACTTTTGTTTCGTAATCATTAGACAACATTTGGTCAATGCGGAAATATTCTCCTTCGATAAGTCGGGAAACAACAACCGTATTATCAAATTCAAATACAATATGATTCTTTGTAAAATATAAGTTGACATCATTTTCCGTTTCACCGGATAAAATCTTACTCACTTCAATTAAAGTTTTGCCCGGAACAACAACTTTTGTATCCGGATAGCTTTCTTTCAATGCGATTTTGCGAATCGCAATACGATGTCCGTCCAGAGAAACAACTTTTAGCTGATTATCATGGATTTCAAATAATTCTCCAGTCATCAATTTATTACTATCATTGTCTGCAATAGAAAAAATTGTCTGGCGGATCACTTCTTTTAAAGTAAATTGAGATAAAGTGACTGCTTGTTCTTTCTCAATATAAGGTAAATAGGAAAATTCATCTCCCGGTTTGCCGGAAATGTTGAATTTAGCTTTTTCGCAAGTAATCAATGTCTGTAAATTAGAATTTGTTTCAATTGTAATAGTATTATCCGGTAATTTTCTTACAATATCAGAAAAAATTCGTGCATCAATTGCAATTAAACCTTTTTCGAGGATGTCTCCTTCGATAATAGTTTCAATTCCGAGTTCCATATCATTAGCTGTTAATTTAATGATGTCTGTTGTTGCATCAATTAAGATACATTCGAGGATCGGCATTGTTGTTTTAGAAGGTACTGCTTTGGAAACAATGCTGACACCTTTTACCAGATTTGATTTGGTGCAAACGATTTTCATGTGAATAACTCCTTTCTGGGTGTGCGAATATATAAATATATAAAAGTTGTCCGCAGTAACCGCCGTAGGGGGTGTTGATATGTGGATAACCCTCGTGAGCCGTGTAAATACGCAACTTTTTCGATCTAAAAACTCTGTGGAAAAGAAAATGATGACATGTGAACGCCCTTTGGATAAAAAAATCCGAAAAAAAGGCCTTCAAAGTGTATCAACAGTCTGTTCACAGCTTGTCCACAGGATATGCTCAAAGTTATCCCCATATGGTGTGAATAACTTTAGGATAACTTGAAGTATATTTAAACAGGATTAATTTTCTTTTTAATAATATTAACAGTGTTACTTAATGTTTCGTCTGTCTTTAAATCAGCCGCAATCTTGTCTACGCCGTGGCTGATTGTTGAGTGGTCGCGGCCGCCCAGGATAATCCCGATGGATTTTAGCGGCGTATCGGTAATTGTGCGGATCAGATACATGGCAATCTGTCTTGGAATTGCGATGTCAGCGCTTCTCTTGCCGCTCTTTAAGTCAGCGATTGAAATATCAAAGTGTTCAGAAATTACATCCAGGATAGATTCCGGTGTAATCTGACGGTTCTCATCCGGTGAAATAATGTCTTTTAAAGCTTCGGCAGCTAGATTAATGTCAATAATAATGCTGCGGCCGCCGGTCTGATTCAGCTTATAAAGTGCGATCAGTTTATTTAAAGAGCCTTCCAGCTCACGGATGTTTGATTTCACGTTAGATGCAATGTATTGTAGTACGTCATTAGGAATATGATATTTCTCAAGACCGTCAATTTCGATTTTTTTCTGTAAAATCGCCATTCTTGTCTCATAATCCGGTGATGAAATGTCAGCGATCAGGCCCCACTCAAAGCGTGTACGGAGTCTGGCTTCTAATGTTTCAATATCTTTCGGTGGTTTATCACTGGAGATAATGATCTGTTTGCCGGATACATGAAGATGATTAAACGTATGGAAGAATTCCTCCTGTGTACTTTCTTTTCCTATAATAAACTGGACGTCGTCAATTAAGAGAACATCATTTGTACGATATTTTTCACGAAAAGCGGCCATGGCAGATTCATTGCCGGTACGTCCGCTCTTGATGGCGTCGATCAGCTCATTCGTAAATGTTTCACTTGTAACATAAAGCACTTTTTTAGACGGATCATGTTCCAGAATAAAGTGTGCAATGGAATGCATCAAGTGAGTTTTGCCAAGTCCAACACCTCCATATAAAAAGAGAGGGTTATATACAGCACCCGGAGATTCGGCCACAGCAAGGGAAGCCGCATGCGCAAAATTGTTGTTGCCTCCGACTACGAATGTGTCAAATGTGTACTTAGGGTTAAGGTTTGCCTTCTCACTAAGATATTTGGAACGTTTTTTCTGTTCCGTTGTTTCTTTGATTTCTTTTTTCATCTCATCAAGTTCCGAGTAATCATTTTCGGAAATAAATTTGATGTCAAACTCTGTACCGGTTACTTCTGCAATGCAGACTCGAAGCGGGAGCAGGTACTTATTCTTAATATGCTCGACGCTTGCCTTTAAATTGACTGACAAAAATACTGTATTATCGATAACGTCATACACTTTTAGTGGGAGAATCCACGTTTCATATGAAATATTTGATAAACAGTATTCAAAACGCAACTTTTGTATTATTTCTGTCCATTTTTCTTCTACTATGTTCATCATCCAAACTCCTACATATACTTATACATACTTGATTATATTCTACATCAAAAAAGATGTTAAGGCAATCAAAAATAAATGTGGATAACTTTTTGAACATCTTAAAGTACCGATTTTAAGCCATTCTTTGTTAAAAAAAAGATAATATCCAAAGTCTTTCCATATACTTTCCACTAATTATCCCCCAAAAAAAGCAAAGTTATCAACATTTTGTGGATAACATGTGGATAAGGGGATAATATATGGATAACTCTGGGGAAAAGAAAAAAGTGATAGAAAACAAAAGAAAATGTAAGGATTATCTTGACTTTCAGCCGGTTTCAGACTATAATTATGAGCGATGTCTAAAAGAATATATTTATCTTAAATGACAATAATCGTATATAATTTGCAGCAAGTATATTATATAAAGTACTTGAATTCAGTAAGGAGGTGGATATCAATGAAAATGACATTCCAACCAAAAAAGAGATCCAGAGCTAAAGTTCATGGTTTCAGAGCAAGAATGAGCACAGCTGGCGGAAGAAAAGTATTAGCAGCCAGAAGAGCAAAAGGAAGAAAACAGTTATCAGCATAGGCCGCATATATGTGGCCTTTTCTTCTATATATAAAGAAGAAAAGGAGAACTTTGAATGAAATTTTCCGAATCACTGAAAAAAAATCACGATTTTCAGTATGTATATAAAAAAGGAAAGTCTTTTGCAAACAAATATTTGATTATGTATCAGATGGAGAATCACCTGGGAAAGAACCGGGTGGGAATCTCTGTCAGTAAAAAAGTAGGCAATAGTATTGTCAGACATCGTGTTACACGTCTGATCAGAGAAAGCTACAGACTACAAGAAGGCAGATTCCAATGTGGATTAGATATTATTATTATAGCAAGAGCAGGCGCGAAAGGCAGAACATATCAGGAAATAGAGAGCGCATTACTCCACTTGGGAAAACTTCATAATATTATAGATGATATAAATGGAGATATCAGCAGTGAAAAAAATATTAATCGGAATGATTAAATTTTATCAGAAATATTTATCGGGATTAAAAAGATCGGCCTGTTGCATCTACACACCGACATGTTCTCAGTATGGCATAGAAGCGATTGAGAAATATGGTGCATTCAAAGGCGGTCTTTTGACGTTATGGAGGATTTTGCGCTGTAATCCATTTTCAAAAGGAGGGTATGATCCTGTACCTTAAAAAAAGGTAAAGATGGAGGAGAAAAAATGTCAGGAGTTTTATTAACACAGTCAAATTCATTTATTATTGGACCGATCGCTTGGCTGCTCGGAAAATTAATGAATGGTATTTTTGTTGTGCTTGATACAATCGGTATTCAGAATATCGGTTTATGTATCATTCTTTTTACAATTGTTATTTACACATTGATGCTTCCGCTGACGATCAAACAGCAGAAATTCTCAAAAATGTCAGCAGTAATGAATCCGGAGCTTCAGAAGATTTCAAAGAAATATAAAGGAAAGAAAGATCAGGAATCTATGCTGAAGCAGCAGGAAGAGATGCAGGCGCTTTACATGAAATACGGTGTTTCACCGACAAGCGGTTGTTCCACAATGTTTATTCAGTTTCCGTTGATCATGGGACTTTTCGCAGTAATTCAGAACATTCCGGCGTACGTAAATGGAATTAAAGCAGCATATATGCCGCTTGTAAATAATATTTTAAGTTCTGATTCTGCATTAAAAGCAATTGAGAAGATCGGAAGCAAAGCGCCGATCAATATCAGTCCGGAACGTTTTGATTATACAAAAGCGAATACGATCGTAGATGTTCTGTACAAATTCCAGAGTGAATCCTGGGCAGAACTTGCAGACAAGATTCCAAGTATGGCAGATTTAATTACAGATACACAGAGCAGTCTGATCCATTTGAACAGTTTTCTCGGAATCAATATTGCCGAGACACCAATGACTCTGTTCATGGATGCAATTAAGACAGGTGCGATTATTTCTATCATTCTTGCAGTTGCAATTCCGTTAATTTCCGGATTTACACAGTGGCTGAACATGAAGCTGATGCCGCAGCAGGAGACAGATCCGGATAACCCGGTTGCTTCTTCTATGAAGATGATGAACCTGACAATGCCGATTTTCTCAATGGTAATGTGTTTCACATTCCCGTCAGGTATTGGTTTATACTGGATTGCCAGTGCAGTTGTAAGATCTGTGCAGCAGGTGGCTGTAAATAGATATATGGATAAGAAATCTATCGAGTCCATGATTGAAGAGAACCAGAAAAAAGCTGCGAAGAAACGTGAGAAACAGGGTGTTGCGGCTTCTACATTAAATGAGATGGCTCAGAAGAATGTTCGTAATATTGCAGAGCCGAAGACAGCACAGATGTCAACAAAAGAGCGTGATGAGAAGCTTCAGCAGGCTGCAGAGAAAAACAAGAATGCAAAACAGGGCAGTCTTGCAGCGAAAGCAAATATGGTTAGAGAATTTAACGAGAGCAATAAAAATAAGTAAATGATAATAGTGACTGGATGGGGGCACGAATTATGAAAGAAATCACAGTATCAGCAAGAACGCTTAGTGATGCGATACAGAAGCTTTGATCGAGCTGGAAATCACAAGCGATATGTTAGAATATGATGTTATTGAAAAGGGAAGTGAAGGTTTCTTTGGAATCGGCCGTAAGCAGGCTGTAATCAAAGCCCGCAAAAAGGTAGTGGAACCTCCGAAAGAAGAAATTAAAAAAGAAGAGCCGGAAGCGCCGGCAAAGGAAAAACCGAAAAAAGAGTTCAAGAAAGAACCAAAAAAAGAATCTCGCAAAGAACATAAAGAGCATAAAGAACAAAAAGAGTTCAAAAAGGATGCTGCAAGAGAACTTCACCGGGAAGTAAAAGAAACAGTTGCTCCGGTTAAGGAAGAGGAAAAAGAACCTGTGAAACTTGCTGAGATTTCAGAAGAGACAAAGACAGCCTGTGTGGATTTCTTAAAAGGTGTATTTGAGACAATGAACCTGGAAGTTGAGATTGTAACAGAGATCGATGAGGAAGGCGCTCTTGCAATCGAACTGAAAGGAAAACACATGGGAATCCTGATCGGTAAGAGAGGACAGACACTGGACGCACTTCAGTATCTGACAAACCGTGTTGCTAACAAAAACCAGGAAGGATTTGTACGCGTTAAATTAGATACAGAAAATTACCGTAAGAGAAGAAAAGAAACATTAGAAAATCTTGCAAAAAATATTGCATCAAAAGTAAAACGTACAAGAAAACCAGTTTCTCTTGAACCAATGAATCCGTATGAGAGAAGAATCATTCACTCAGCGCTGCAGGCAGATCGTTATGTATCTACTCACAGCGAAGGAGAGGAACCATACAGAAGAGTTGTAGTAACTCCGAATCGTAAGTAATTTAAGGAAGAAGACAGTAGGGTATCATACTTTACTGTCTTTTTTCTATGAAGGCAATGGTGTGGTTTGATGGTTGTTCTTGTACAGCCGATAAAAATATAATATAATAAATTTGCGTTCTTGAAGAAAAAAGGAAAGGGAAGGCTATGTTAAAAAAAGATACGATTGCTGCGATCGCAACAGCAATGTCAAATTCCGGTATTGGAATTGTGCGGATCAGCGGCGAAGATGCATTAGATATTATTACAAAAATATATAGAAGTAAATCCGGAAAATGTCTGGCTGATCAGAAAAGCCATACAATCCACTATGGATATATTGCAGACGGCGAAGAATTTATTGATGAAGTGCTTGTGATGCTGATGAAAGGGCCACACAGTTATACGGGTGAAGATACGGTAGAAATTGACTGTCATGGAGGAGTTTTTGTTGTTAAGAGAATCCTTGAAACTGTAATTAAGTATGGTGCAAGACCGGCAGAGCCGGGAGAGTTTACAAAAAGAGCATTCTTAAACGGACGAATTGATCTGTCTCAGGCAGAAGCAGTTATTGATGTCATTGAAGCTCAGAATGAGTACGCACTAAAGAGTTCTGTCAGTCAGCTGAAAGGTTCTGTTCATGAAAAGATTGGAGAAGTCCGCGCGGAAATCCTGTATCATACAGCGTTCATTGAAACTGCGCTAGATGATCCGGAACATATTGATGTAGATGGCTATGGAGAAACACTTCGGGGAGTTGTGGAGAAGCTTCTTGAAGAACTTCAGAAGCTGATAGATTCTGCGGATAACGGCCGTATTATGAAGGAAGGAATCCGTACGGTTATTGTCGGTAAGCCAAATGCAGGAAAATCCTCTCTGTTAAATGTACTTGTAGGAGAAGAGCGGGCTATCGTAACAGATATTGAAGGAACAACAAGAGATATTCTTGAAGAACATATTAACCTTCACGGAGTAAGCCTGAATATTATCGATACAGCAGGGATTCGCGATACAAAAGATGTTGTGGAAAAGATCGGGGTTGACCGCGCTAAATCACAGATGAATGACGCGGATCTTATCATCTACGTAGTAGATGTTTCCCGGCCGCTTGATGAAAATGACAGTGAGATCATGCAGATGATCGCGGACAAGCAGGCAATTGTGTTGTTAAATAAAACAGATTTGGAATCAGTTGTAACGGAAGAAGAGCTGAAGAATCAGCTTCAAAAACCGATGATCCAAATCTCTGCAAAGGAAGAAACCGGAATCAGAGAGCTTGAACAGGTTCTGAAAGAGATGTTCTTCCAGGGAGATATTTCTTTTAATAATGAAGTTTATATTACAAATGTCCGGCATAAGACAGCGCTTCTGGATGCTCGGGAAAGTCTGAAAAAAGTACTTCAAAGTATAGAAAATCAGATGCCGGAAGATTTTTATTCCATTGATCTGATGGATGCTTATGAGGCGCTTGGAAGTATTACCGGAGAAACGATAGGAGAAGATTTGGTTAATGAAATATTCAGTAAATTCTGTATGGGAAAATAAAGATCCATATGATGTTGTAGTAATTGGTGCAGGACATGCAGGGTGTGAGGCGGCATTGGCATCTGCAAGGCTTGGTCTGCGCACGATTGTATTTACCGTCAGCGTAGAAAGTATTGCGTTAATGCCGTGTAATCCGAATATCGGCGGAAGTTCAAAAGGTCATCTTGTAAAGGAAGTGGATGCTCTGGGCGGTGAAATGGGAAAAGTCATCGACCGGACATTTATCCAGTCCAAAATGCTGAACAAATCCAAAGGCCCGGCAGTACATTCACTGCGCGCACAGGCAGATAAGGCAGAATATACAAAGGAGATGCGGCTTGTACTGGAAAATCAGGAAAACCTGGAAGTAAAACAGGCAGAAGTAGTAGATATTCTGACAGAAGATGGGAAAATAACAGGAGTACAGACATATTCCGGATGTATATACCGCTGTAAGGCTGTAATTCTCTGTACAGGGACATATTTGAAAGCAAGGTGTATTTATGGTGATGTCAGCAGTGAAACAGGCCCTAACGGGCTTCAGGCGGCTAATTACCTGACAGAGGCATTAAAGCGGCTTGGAATTACCATGTACCGCTTTAAAACAGGTACACCTGCAAGAATTGACCGAAGGTCAGTTGATTTTAGTAAGATGGAAGAACAGTTTGGAGATGAGCGGGTCGTTCCGTTTTCATTTACAACAAACCGGGAAGATGTACAGATTGATCAGGTTTCATGCTGGCTTACTTATACAAATGAAAAGACACATGAAATCATTCGGAATAATCTGGATCGTTCGCCGTTATTCTCAGGTATGATCGAAGGAACCGGGCCACGGTATTGTCCGTCTATAGAGGACAAAGTGGTAAAATTTTCCGACAAAGACAGACATCAGGTATTTATTGAGCCGGAAGGACTGTATACAAATGAGATGTATGTGGGAGGAATGTCCAGTTCTCTTCCGGAAGATGTACAGTATGAGATGTACCGCAGCGTGGCAGGCCTTGAACATGTAAAGATTGTGAGAAATGCCTATGCGATCGAATACGATTGTATCGATGCAAGACAGTTGGATGCCACATTGGAATTCAAAGATATCAGCGGACTTTACAGTGCCGGACAATTCAATGGAAGTTCCGGATATGAAGAAGCAGCGGCTCAGGGGATTGTTGCCGGAATTAACGCAGCTTTAAAGATTCTCGGCCGTGAACAGATTGTCATTGACCGTTCACAGGGGTATATTGGCGTATTGATCGATGATCTTGTAACAAAAGAAAGCCATGAGCCATATCGAATGATGACATCCAGAGCAGAATACAGACTTCTTCTTCGGCAGGATAATGCGGATCAGCGGCTGACGAAGATTGGTTATGAAGTCGGATTGATTTCTGAAGAGAGATATCAACATCTTTTGGAGAAAGAACAGCAGATTTGTGGAGAAGTAGAGCGTTTGGAGCATGCGCATGTGGGTAACTCTGAACCTGTGCAGAAACTTCTGGCGCAGTATGGAAGTACACCTCTTACGTCAGGAACTTCTCTGGCAGAATTGATTCGCCGCCCGGAATTGTCGTATGAAGCGATAGAACCAATCGATAGTACACGTCCGGGAAAATTCAGCGAAGAAGTAGAAGAACAGGTAAATATAAATATTAAGTATGACGGTTATATCCGGCGTCAGGCGAAACAGGTAGAACAGTTTAAAAAACTGGAGAAAAAGAAAATACCGGAAAATATTAATTATGATGATGTAAAAAGTTTGAGAATTGAAGCAGTACAGAAGTTAAAGGCATTCCGACCGCGATCTATCGGACAGGCATCCCGGATTTCCGGTGTTTCTCCGGCGGATATCTCAGTGCTTCTTGTTTATCTTGGAGGGAAATAAAATGAGTCAGTTATTTGATGAAAAGCTTCAGGAGCTTAATCTTGTATTGACAAAACAGCAGAAGCAGCAGTTTGATAAGTTTTATGAACTGTTGGTAGAATGGAATAAAGTGATGAATCTGACGGGAATTACAGAGTATGAAGAAGTAAATGAAAAGCATTTCATAGATAGTCTTGCTGTTGTAAAAGCCGTAGATTTAAGTAAAGTAAATACAGTCATCGATATCGGAACAGGAGCCGGATTTCCTGGAATCCCGTTGAAAATTGCATTTCCTCACTTAAAGATTACATTACTTGATTCTTTGAATAAGCGAATCAAATTTCTTGATGAAGTAATCCGGGAATTAGGGCTGCAGGATATTAAAACAATTCATGGCCGGGCAGAAGATTTTGCAAAACAGAAAGAATACCGTGAACAATATGATCTTTGTGTATCCAGGGCAGTTGCGAATTTAGCAACACTCAGTGAATATTGCATTCCATACACAAAAGTTGGGGGACAGTTTATTTCTTATAAATCAGGTGAAATTCAGGAAGAAATTGATGCATCCAGAAAAGCCGTATCGATTCTTGGCGGAACGGTAGCAGATGTTGTAAAATTTCAGCTTCCGGGAAGTGATATTGGAAGATCATTTGTAGCTATAAAAAAAGAAAAGGCTACAGCAAAAAAATATCCTAGAAAAGCAGGGCTTCCGGCAAAAGAACCGCTAAAATAATTCATAAAGGAATTCATAAAGAAAAAGATAATCAGAAAGCGAAGTCCGCTGTTAGAGATGTAGCAGGGCTTCGCTTTTTGATTTTATTCAGAATTTTGTTCAGAGAATCTATCATAGAATTTCTGACAATGCTATTTTTCTGATAGTGTATACTCTTTGTAAATATCACCGGTTTCAAGAGATTTCCAGAGAAAATGTCCATCTTCCAATGTCATATAGCTTGGAATACTGTTCTCTTTTGGGAGAGAAGCAGAGCCTGGATTCATATAAATACAGTGCTCTGTAGCTTCCAAAGCAGGTATATGGGTATGACCGTGAAGGAGAATATCTTTTGGTCCGATTTTTGGCAAGTCTGTCAGGTTATAAAGATGACCGTGTGTGATAAAAATCATAGTACCCTGCTCACATAAAAGTGCGTAATCTGCCAGTACCGGAAAATCTAAAACCATTTGATCTACCTCGGCTTCGCAATTTCCGCGGACACAAAAAATATTATCTTTTATAGAATTCAGCATTTCTGTAACTGATTTCGGGTTATATTCCTTTGGAAGATCATTTCGCGGACCGTGATAAAGAATATCACCAAGTAAAATAATCTTATCGGCAGCTTCCTTTTTAAATTGTTCTAATATTTTGCGGCAATAATAAGCAGAACCGTGGATGTCTGATGCAATTAAATATTTCATGTTATAATCTCCTGTGATTTCATTAAATTAGTATGTGGGTTCTAATAAATTGTATTTGTTAAGAAAATCCATATTTATTCATATATAAGTTATACTACATTATGCGCTGTATCATTTGTATCAGCAGTATTAGAGCTATCATTTGTATTAGCTGCATCATCTGTGATACTATCAATAGCATCATCAAAAAAGACAGCAATTTGTTCCAGCACTTCCAGTGGAACTTCCAGGTGTGGAAGACCTTTCGCTTTATCGATATCAACAGATTCAATAGAAGGTGCAAGGTGTTTGTACTGTTCAGCAACAGTTTTATTATCTGGTGTACCGATACCGGATAAAATAAAGATACTATTATTAAGTTCTTTTAATGCGGTAGTAATATTAGCCTTAGTATAATTACCGCGTAAGCTTGCATACAAATATTTTCCATGACAGCTGTCAAGATGAGCAGTTTCATAGTACGTTTTTAAATAGGAATCTTCTGCTTTACTTGGACTATAGAAATAATCCATAAAGAAATCAGACTCAATTTCACGACGAGAAACAAGGATATTGTACAGTAATGTACCCAAAATAGGAACAGAAATAAGGAATTTCTGTATTTTTGCCTTTTTTGTCGGAACTTGCGATAACTCCTGAAGTGAAAGTGGATTGATCATTATAATTCGATCAATAATAGAATCATCATTTCTGCAAGCCATTGTCACAAAGGAAGAAGATTCTCCGGAAGAGATAATATCTGTTTTTTCTCCGATGACATTTTTAATAAAATCAGTAATTAATTGGACATATAAAAAATTAGTATAAGTTACATCGGGTTTATCAGAGCGTCCGCAGCCAAGTAGGTCAATTGTATAAACAGTATATTTCTTTGCAAGCTGATTTTCAATGCGATGCCACTCATATCCAGAGGAAGACGGATTTAAGTCATGAATAAGAAGAAGTGGTTTTCCGTTTCCTTTCTTTGTGTAAAAAATATTTCCAAATTTCCATTCATAGGTTCTGCCATCAGTAGTCTTCAAGAGATTGTCTACAGTGGCAAGAAAGTATGTGAGTTTGTTCATTGTATAGATGAAAAATGAAGCCGCAGCAGCGACAGCAGCACAAGTAGTTAGTTTTTTCTTCCAGTTCATATATACACCTGCTTTCTTTATGGTCAATTAAAGTATTTCATAGTTCTTATTATACTACAGTCCTTTGCACAAGAAAAGTAAAAAGAAAGAAGAAATATTTTGGAAATGTTTCACGTGAAACATTAAGAAAGTATGATAAAATATCTAGTAATTAATTTCAAAAAAAAAATTATGTACCAAAAGTATGACATCGAAAGGAGAAACCGGTATGCAACATAAAGGAACAATTAGAATGGAAACAGAACGATTAGTTTTAAGGCCGTTGGAAATCGAAGATGCAAAAAATATGTTTCAAAACTGGTCAAATGATCCGGAAGTCACAAAATTTTTGACTTGGCCAGCAAATAAAGAAATAAAAATGGCAGAAGATATATTGGAAATATGGAAAAGTCAATATGAAAAATCTGATTTTTATCAATGGGGAATTGTGCCAAAATCCTTTGGAGAAGTTATAGGTACTATATCTGTAGTAGAATTAGATGAAAGAGTAGAAAAAGTACAAATAGGATATTGTATAGGAAGAAAATGGTGGAGTCAGGGATATACAACTGAAGCATTTGCAGCAATCATTTCATTCTTATTTGAAGAAGTAGGTGTAAATAGAATAGAAGCCATGTATGATCTTAGAAATCCGGGTTCGGGTAAAGTAATGAAAAAGTGTGGCCTTCAATACGAAGGAACATTACGACAGGCTGGATGGAGTAATAGTGGAATTGGAGATATGGCAATGTATAGTATCCTCGCATCTGAATACTTTCAAAAACATAACGACGCCAAAATATAACGATTTACATGTTCACGTGAAACATATGAATCGTTTTAATAAAAAGC
>NZ_QRVX01000029.1:0-31119 GCF_003458885.1 Coprococcus sp. AF21-14LB
ACCCTCGGAAAGTCAAACCTCAGGCGTCAGTAAGTTTTCTATACAGGGTAGCATAACCATTCATCATTATATAGGATTATAGACAGATGTACAATCCATCTGTCTGTTTGCCGTGCAAAAAAACAGATAACAAAATGAAAAAAGCAAAATACAAGTGAGATTTTACCTACTTGCATTCTGCTTTTTTTAATTTTTAAATTAACTTAATGACATTGTCCCGCAAGCGGGATTTTTTTTATCTCATATTCTGCTGAAGTTTCTCAGCTTCTCTTTCATCAAATTCTTCTTTTCTCCCATACCGAATGCATTCATACATTTCATGGATTTTCTGATTGCCTTCTTCGCCGGCCAATCCGACAAATGCTTCGATTTTTTCAGGCGTCCATGCCGGATTAACATTACTTCCTTTCTTCAGACGCCGTCGGATCATTTTTCGGTAATGTTTCCGAAACTGTGACGCTGCATCTCTTTGAAATCTATTTTTGAATGAAATCGGCTTTTTTTGCATCTGAACTGTTTTTTCATCTTTTTCAATTTTCAGCACTTCGTCATCAAACTGAAACCGCACTTTTTCCCATATTTTTCGGTAAATCGTTACAAATGTATACACAACAAGAATACAGGTAAGCACAATCCCAAACACAATCATTATTTTTTCCAGAAATCTTCCAAACGCCGTATTAACAGGCGCATCTCCTCTCAGATCAGCAAAATAATCCATCATCCCCATATTCATTCCGGCTTCTTCTCCCGCTGAAGAGCTTATAGCGGTTTTAGCAAATCCACTGAAAATAAACCGAAGCAAATCCCGCAGCCGGATTGCAATAGACGTACCGATCTCCATGAGCGGAAGCTGCATAAAAAGAAATGTTATTCCACCAATTAGTAATGAAAAAACAAGAAGATACATCCCGTTAATTACCTGAAGTTTTTTCTCCGGAATTCCTTTCATATAACGGTTGGAATTAGCGAACCGATATAGCCGGTGATGATTCCACTGCACAAGAGCAATAATAAAATTAATACCGAAAATCCAAAGTGCAGCCGCAGGCGGCACCGCTGTTTTTATATTATCAAGAATCAGGTATAGAAATATGCATACGATTCCAACTCCTACATGGAACGGCATCCGAAAGCGTTCTACCCATTTCTTATACATGCGGTTGGATAATTTTGTACTTGTTCTGCTATGCATAAGGCACCTCCCACATCATAATATTTTCGGAAAGCTGCTCCAGATCTTCTGTCTTGTCATCAATCCGTTTCACAAGAATCATTTGAGAACCTTCACATACTTCTGCAAGCTTTGGAAAGTCTGCCACTGCATTTCGATTCCGTACTTCACTGATTACAACATACACCGTATCCTGATTCTCTTCACTGAGAATCCGCTCTTTGATACAGGATGCAAAAGAGGTCTGATCCGATGTTTCCGTAAGTCTGGCAAGGCAGCGGCCGATAGCCTCTACATGACTTCTGGCAGCCCCTGCCTCCAAATAGATCGTTTTGCCGTCTAAACGGTCTCTCCCATTCGAAATCAACCCCGTCTGTATTCCCTCTCTGATCAAATGCTCTGCCAGTGCATAAGCAATCGAAATCCCCTTTTCCACAAGGATACGGTTATCCCCGTCATCACTTGCCGCATTCAAAAGAATCACAACTTTCTGGTCTGACATACTTCCTTTCTGCATTACCATCAGCTCTGTACAGCGTGCAGAAGCTTTCCAGTTAATATAGCGCATTTCATCATATGGCTGATATTCTCGCAATCCCCGGAATTCATATGGATCTTCGACCAGAAAACGCCTCGCTGTCACTTCACCATAAATCTTCCTCGCCGCTTTCTCCGACAACTCTGCCGGAACTGCCGCCGGATAGACATAAAGCACGGAATCGGAATGACATTCTTTATGGAACTGTTTTCGATAAAACAGATCGCTTGTAGATAATTCCAGATCCTGAATCTCATAATACCCTCTCTTCTGACAGAGAATAGGAGCTACCCGTCTTACTTTTTCATATCCTCCTATAGAAAACACATCATACCGATAAGTATAATCCGATACCGCGCTATTTTCCTCTTCCAGACAACGGATCGTCTTATCTACACGAAATGCAAGACTGACTGCACTGAGCGGGATATTTTTTCGATTGGTCACAATGATAGAGATAGTTGATTTCTCTCCTGCGTTTAATTCTTCTTCATCAAAATATACTTCCGCCGACAGCCCCCGTCTCGAATATATTTGAAAAAATTTCTGTTGCAGCCACAAAGCAATTCCGGCAGCCGCAAGCATTTCTAACATCATCATCCACATCTTCTAATGACTCCAATCTTCCGTCGGTACCGGAATTCCTTCAAGAATCTCTTCCATAACAGTTTCCGGACGTCTTCTCCCTTCCCCCTTCTGGAGAGAAATACGGTGCGCCAGAACAGGAACTGCCAACTCTTTTATCTCTTCCGGCGTCACAAACCTCCGTCCATTCACATAGGCCAGCGCTTTTGCTGCACGTACAAGTGCAAGTGTCCCTCTCGTACTGACACCTGTAAAAATTTGTTTATGTGTTCTTGTTGCCATTACGATCTTCACAATATACTCCATCAGTTCCTCATGGAGAAATACTTCCTGCACTTCTTTCTGAAGCACAAGAATCTCTTCTGTTTCGCATACCGGCTCCAATTTCTGAAATGGATTGCCGTAAAGAAACCGTTTGATCACTTCCATTTCTTCTTCCGCTTTCGTATTTCCAAGAGAAAACTTCATCAGAAAGCGGTCAAGCTGAGCCTCCGGAAGCGGAAACGTTCCTACTGTTTCAATCGGATTTTGTGTTGCAATAACAAAAAACGGAGCCTCCAGCATATAAGTCTTTCCGTCCACCGTTACTTGCTGCTCTTCCATACATTCCAGAAGACTGGACTGTGTTCTCGGCGTCGCCCGGTTAATTTCATCCGCTAAAAGAATATTACTAAACACCGGTCCTTCTTTAAAAGTAAATATTCCTTCTTTTTGATTATAGTAATTTAATCCAAGCAAATCTGACGGCAGCAGATCCGGTGTGAACTGAACCCTGTGATATTTTGCTTCCACCGACTGCGCCAGCGACTTGGCAAGCATTGTTTTCCCCGTTCCCGGAACATCCTCAAGAAGCACATGGCCTCTTGCCAGAAGCGCTGTCAGAAGCCACCGTGTCTGTTTTTCTTTGCCTACAAGAACACTTCCTATATTCTCTTTTAATCTCTTTATCTGCTCTGTATGATCCATGTTATTCTCCTCCAAGCTTCGTCATCTCCTTTGTTATTATATCACTTCCTTTTCTCTTCGAACAGAAAAAAACAGGAAACTGTTTCTCCAGTCCCCTGCTTTTCTCCTCACTATTTACCAGACACAACAAGTTCTCCGACAGATACAGATGGAGCTTCAAAGATTCCTTCGGCTCCTCCTGTTACGAGATAGTCGTTTGCAATACCCCGAATATTTTTCAGCATATCATAGAAATTACCTGCTACTGCAATCTGGTTCACTGCGCGATCCAGCTTTCCATTTTTCACAAGATATCCTTTTGAAATCAGAGAGAAATCTCCGCTTACCGGATCTGCTCCGGCAAACATGCCGTCACAGGCTGTAATATATAGGCCATCCTGCAGTTCTTCGATCAGCATCTCTCTTGATTTTTCTTCTCCGATCAGTTTTAGATTTGTTACCCCAATTGCCGGAACACTTCGATAACTGGATTTGAACCCATTTCCTGTGGATTTCTTTCCTGCCAGAAGCGCCTCTGCCTGATTGTACAAATATTCTCCAAGAATTCCGTCTCTGATCAGATATTTCTTTACCGTCGGCGTTCCTTCATCATCAAAGCTTCTCGCATTGAGACCTTCCGGATCTTCTACCAGATTTACAATCTCAGATGCTACTTCTTTTCCTGCCTGTCCTGCCAGTTTACTGATATTTTTCCGCACAGTATCCGCCCCAAAGGAGGAAGATACATAGATAACATCTCACAGATAACACTGTTTTTTAAGATGACCGGATATTTCTTCGTCTCTACCGGAGATGCTCCCAACAAGCTGCATGCCTCTTCAATAGCTTCTCTTGCCACTGCTTCCATCTTCAGTTCTCCTGCAGATCCTTTCACATCTTCGCCCCCGGATGTCTGTACTGCATCATTTTCACAGCCTCTGCTCCCACATAAACACCGGCAAATTTAACCGCATCTTCCATGCGTCCTCCACGGTCATTTTGGATTACGATCCGACGAATCGTCTCCCTTGCAGATAAATGAGAAAACTTATTAAAATCCGGATGAATTCCTTCGCACGCTTCCACGGTCTGAAGCAGCTGCTCCGTCATATGTTCCACACCTGAAAGTTCAAATTCTTTCTGACATGTACAATTGCCAAGCTCTTTTGCTTCATAAGGTTCTTTCAAATATTCAGCAATTTCACAGAACTGATCCAGCTTCTCCTCCAAATATTCCTCAGAAAAATCTTCGGCATAAATATATCCTTTATACCCCTGATATTCTCCTTCGACATAGCACGCCTCCACATCACTTTCTGTCTGGAATTCCGGCTGTTTTTCGTAAATATTTACTGATGCGGACTGCACAGATTCCGCATAAAATTCCAGATTCCGGATTCCACGTTCATGTGCGGCTTTCGTAAATTCCTCAATAAATTTCTCCACCATTATCGAATCCCTCCTACTGTCATATTACTTACGCGGATCGTCGGCTGACCTGCTCCGATAAAGAGAGCGCCGCTTGATGCATAGCAGTATCCCTGACGCAGATCATAATCTCCTGCCACCATGTCCACGTTCTGCAGAACTGTTCCGCCGTTTCCAATCAATGTAGCGCCGCGGACCGGAGTCGTCACTTTGCCGTTTTCAATCAGATAACATTCACCTGTACTAAAGTTAAAGTCACCTGTCGCAGATTCTACAGAACCGCCAATAATAGATTTTACATAAAGCCCTCTCTCTGTCGCAGCAATGATTTCTTCCGGAGTACTCTTACCCGGAGCAATATAAGTATTTGTCATACGGGCTACCGGTGCAAATTTATAGTTCTGGCGTCTGGAAGAACCTGTCGGTGCAAGACCTGCACGCATACCATTCAACCGATCTACCATATAGCTCTTCAAAATACCATTTTCAATCAGAATATTTTTCTGAGTTGGCGTACCCTCATCATCAATGTGAAGTGATCCCCACTCTCCATCAATAGAACCGTCATCAATCAACGTTACCACATCTGATGCAACTTTCTTGCCAAGCTTTCCACAGAACTCTGAAGAATTCTTAGCGATTACAGTTGCCTCCAAACTGTGTCCGCAGGCCTCGTGGAAGAGAAGACCTCCGAATCCATTATCAACAACAACACTCATACGTCCTCCCGGACATGGTTCTGAATGGAGTACGACTTTTGCCTGACGTGCAGCTTCTCTCGCACATGCTTCTACATCGATTTTATCGTAATATTCATGCCCCTGCATAGCTCCCGGACCAAAATATCCATTCTGTACATCTGTACCGTTCTGGGCAAATGCTCCGATATACAGACGCGTCTTCACTCTTGTATCTTCTGCAAACAGCCCTTCACTGTTGGCAATCTGAATCTGCTGTTCCATATCAGTCAGTTTTACGCGCATACGGACAATCTCTTCATCATAATCCATTCCTGCACGGATCGCTGTCTGTACCGGCTCCATTTTCCTGGAAAAAGAAAGCCCGGACGGCATCAGAACCGTCGGGGCCATTGTATAAATGTTCTTTTCCCCAAGAATGATTTTGGAAGCCTCTTTCTGACGCATCGCCTTTGTCAGACGCTTTGTCAATTCTTTTAAACTTTCTTCCGTTTTCCGGTTTGTATAGCCATAGTAGCAATTCAAACCTTTAAAGATACGGATTCCAACACCGCTTTCGCGTCCCTGCACACTCTGCTCTACCTTCTCCTGAGTTGCAACTGTCTCTTCAAAAAGACTGTTCTCCTCAAAGACCTCTGCAAAATCTGCTCCCCGCGTTACTGCTTCATCCAGTATCTTTTCAATCATATTCTCAGTTAACATTTTCTCTCTATCTCCTTATGCTTAAATGTCTTTGCAATGATGACATGCAACAAAATGCTCAGGAGCAATTTCCTGAAGTTCCGGGCGTTCTTGTGCACAGATATCTGTAGCATATGGACATCTTGTACGGAATTTACATCCGCTTGGTGCATTGATCGGGCTTGGCACCTCTCCCTGAATCTTCAGACGTGTCATTTTTTCATTTGCATCCGGATCGGCGATCGGAATCGCAGACATCAGAATCTTTGTATATGGATGCGCCGGATTGTCAAAAATTTCCTTACTTCCTGTTATTTCTACAAGACTTCCGAGGTACATAACACCAACACGGTCAGAAATATGACGCACCATAGAAAGGTCATGAGAAATAAATAAATATGTCAGACCTCTTTCTCTCTGAAGCTTAATCAGCAGGTTGACAACCTGTGCCTGAATGGATACGTCAAGAGCAGAAATCGGCTCATCACATACGATAAATTCCGGATTGACAGCTAACGCGCGGGCAATACCGATACGCTGACGCTGTCCTCCTGAAAGCTCATGTGAAAAACGGTTTGCAAAGTCTTCATTCAGACCAACACTCTTTAAAAGTTCTTTTACTTTCTCATCTTTTTCTTTTGCACTGTAATTACAATGCACATCCATACCTTCTGCAATGATTTCTCCAATTGTCATACGTGGATCAAGAGAAGAGTATGGATCCTGGAAAATCATCTGTGCCTTCTGTTTGAAATCCAGAAGATCTTTTCCTTTTAATTTGCTGATGTCTTTTCCGTTAAAGATTACTTCTCCGGAAGTTGGCTCATATAATTTTAATACAGTACGTCCGCAAGTTGTCTTACCGCATCCAGACTCTCCAACAAGACCAAGTGTCTCACCCTTTTTAATGTAGAGACTGACATTGTCCACTGCTTTCAGTGTTTTCTTCTTTCCAACCGGGAAATATTTACAAAGATTTTTAACTTCGATCAACTTCTCACTCATGTCTCTACACCTCCTCGTTCTGTTTGCTTTCTTTTTGTTTATCGTAGAATGATTTTACCTGCGGTGCATCCGGGTGCTGCAGCCAGCAGGATACTTTATGAGTTCCTGTAACGTCCGTCTCTTCCGGCATTGCTTCTTTACAGATTCCCATGCAGTATTCGCATCTTGCTGCAAATGGACAACGTTCCATCTTCATAAGAAGATCCGGCGGTGTTCCCTTCAATGCGTACAGTTCCTGTTTGTTCTCTGTATCAAGTCTTGGAACAGATGATAACAGAGCCCATGTATAAGGATGCTTTGCATCGTAGAAGATTTCTCTTGCAGTTCCACGCTCAATCACCTGGCCTGCATACATAACCTGGATTCGGTCTGCAAAGTCTGCTACAACACCGAGGTCATGTGTTACAAGAATAATCGCTGTATTTAACTCTTTCTTCAAATCTCCGAGCAGCTCCATAATCTGTGACTGAATTGTAACGTCCAGCGCTGTTGTCGGCTCATCGGCAATCAGAAGAGACGGGTTACAGGACAGTGCGATAGCGATCATAACACGCTGACGCATTCCTCCTGATAACTGATGCGGATATGCATCAACACGTTTTGCGGCATCTGGGATTCTTACGAGTTCCAACATATGGATTGCTTCCTCGCGTGCCTGCTTCTTATCCAATCCCCGGTGAAGGATCAAACTTTCCATAATCTGTTTTCCGATTGTCATGGTCGGGTTCAAAGAAGTCATTGGATCCTGGAAGATCATACTAACTTCATCTCCACGGTATTCCTGAAGTTCTTTTTTAGACATCTTCATAACATCTTTGTCACGATACATGATTACGGAATCATCTTTGATTACAGCAAACGGCGGCTGAAGAAGACGCATAATTGCTTTTGCTGTAACCGTCTTACCACATCCGGATTCTCCTACAAACGCAAGTGTCTCACCGGCATTCAGCTCAAAGCTGACACCGCGAACTGCTTTTACTTCTCCGGCATATGTATTAAACGATACTTGTAAATTCTGAACATCTAATATTTTTTCCATATTGCAACTCCTACTTTCTCAATTTTGGATCCAGGGCATCACGCAGACCGTCACCTAATAATGTAAAGCAAAGCATTGTAAGTGCGATCATAAATGCCGGGAAGAACAACTGATACGGATAAAACTGCAGCTGCGGCTGTGCAGCAGATGCAAGTGCACCCCAGCTTGTGTTCGGAGGCTGGATACCAAGTCCGATAAAACTTAAGAATGCCTCTGAGAAAATGTATCCCGGAATGTCAAATGTAATTGCTACGATAACATTACTGAGTGTATTTGGAATCATGTGGCGCATGATAATCTTCCACGGTTTTACACCGAGCGCCTGCGCTGCAAGAATAAATTCTTCGCTCTTAATCGCCAGCATCTGCGCACGCACAAGACGCGCCATACCGCACCATCCGGTAATACACATGGCGAGCAGCAATGTAAATAATCCTTTACTGTCAAGTACAAGAGAAAGTACGATAACAACGATCAGGTAAGGAACACTGATGAGGATCTCAACGATACGCATCATAAATGTATCTACCTTACCGCCGAAATACGCTGCAACACCACCGTAAATACATCCAAGCACCGCAGAAATCAATGCACCAACAACACCGATTGTCAGAGATACACGACCACTGATCCATACACGAGCAAAGATATCTCGTCCTAATTTATCAGTACCAAACCAGTGCTTACCATTTGGAGACAGGTTTCTCGCTGTCTTATCCACTTCCTCAAATGCGTAACCGCTAAGCTTTGGTCCGATGATAACCATAATTACAATAAGTAATAATACAAATAAAGCTACTGTCGCAACTTTATTCTGACGGAGACGGCGCCATGCATCTTTTAGATAGCTTACCCGCGGTCTCGCGATAGCCTCCATCTCATTTTCCTGAATTCCAATAATCTGGAATTTTTCTTTCGCTATATTCTGCATAACTTTACCTCCGATAATTAGTCAGACGTTACCCGGATTCGCGGATCGACGATCATGTAAACGAAGTCAACAATAAGCTGCATTACAATGAAGAGTACTGCATAAAATACAGTTGTACCCATAACCATAGAGTAATCCTGATTGTTGATAGATGTTACATAGTAGAATCCGATTCCCGGGATTGAGAACATTTTCTCTGTTACGAACGCACCTGTAAATACACCAACGATACTGCTTGAGAAAATGGTAATTGCCGGAATTAAAGAGTTACGAAGTACATGACGTGTAATAATCTTACGTTCACTTAAGCCTTTCGCTCTCGCTGTCAGTACATAATCCTGGTTTAATGTATCAAGCATACTGGATTTGATGTAACGTGCATACGTTGCAATTGAACCAAAGCTCAATACGATTACCGGAAGGATCATCTGATTTGGTTTACCATAACCGGATGCCGGAAGCACTCCCAGTTTTACCGCAAAGAAATACTGCATAACTGATGCCAGCACAAAGACCGGTATGGTGGCGCCGAGTATGGCAATAAACATAACAATATAGTCGGGCCATTGATTTTTCTTAAGAGCTGCGATGACACCGAGGAACACACCGATCAAAGTACCGATAATCAAGGCAGTACCTCCGACAGAAGCGGATACTGGTGATGTTCTTGCGATTTCACCTGCAACAGAACGGCCAGGAAATACGATACTCTCTCCGAGATCGAATGTCACAAGTCCTTTCATGTACAACAGATACTGTGTAAACAGCGGTTTATCCAAACCATATTTTGCATAGTAGTTTGCTTTTGTCTGTTCCGGCAATGTCCTTGCCATACTTGCAAGCGGATCACCCGGAATACTTCTCATTAAGAAAAAGGTAATTGTCGCAATTGCGAACAATGTCAAAAACATATAACCGATTCGTTTCAATGCATATTTTACCACGAATTTTTCCTCCTTATCAGGCGACTGAATCATTTAAAAGACGGGCTATTACAGCAAGTCTATAATAACCCGTCTCATATTCAGTTGCTATCTGCCAGATGTGTAAACGTTCTTCCATCCCGGATGAGTAAAGTACAGGTTCTCCTGTCCGTACTCAGCATATTTATCATGCATAAAGTCTCTTGTAAACTGGTGTACTACAGTTGTTGCAAATGGATCTGTTACATATTCATCTAACAGAATCTTCTCTGCTGCAATGTAATCCTGCATACGTTTCTCCGGATCTAATTCAATAACGCCAGCTCTTGTAAGCTTGTCATACTCTTCGTTAGACCATCCTGTATAAATCTGGTTTGCATTAGACAAATGAATACTTAACATATCATATGGATCGTTGTAGTAAGCGCCCCATCCCATCATACCAATCTGATAGTTACCAGACTGCAGGTTGCTCTCAAAGATAGACCAGTCAGCAAATTCAATCTTCAGATCGATACCAAGCTGTTCTTTGTACATCTGCTGTAAGTACTCGCCAAATGTATGGAACCACTCATCTGTACCACCAAGTGAGAATGTTACATCCAGTTTCTTCGGATCATTTCCTAATCCTAACTCTTCCATACCTTCGATCAGGATATCCTTTGGAGTCTTTCCTTCTGCTTCCATCTCTTTTCTCTGTTCGCTGATTGTGTCTCCTGCTTCTTCTCTCATGCTCTTTCCTTCTACAGAAAGTGCCGGAGCGATCCATCCATATAATGGCTCTCTCAGGTTGCTGTATGCCATGTCATTCAGTTCTTCCTGATCTGCTGCCATTACGAATGCCTTACGTACATTCTTGTTAGAGAATAATTTATCTGTTGTGTTAAAGAAAGCAAATGTAATATTACCACCGGAAATCTTTGTATATTTCAGGCTGGAATCTGCTTTGTATTTCTCAACCATCTCAGCAGAAGATGCACTCATTACATCAAGCTGTCCAGCATCAAATGCATTCGCTACTGCTGCTGTATCTGTAATAATCTGGTAATTTACATAGTCCAGATCTACATTCTCAGCATCCCAGTATTCTTCGTTCTTCACGATTTTCATTTCACTGTTATGTGTCCAGGACTCTAATTTGAATGGTCCGTTATAAGCAAGTGTATCAGCTTCTGCACCATACTGATCTCCTGCTGCCTCTACTTTATCCTTTCTCTGTGGATAGTAGATACTTGCATCACAGCTCTCCAGGAAACTTGGCATTGCTGCATTTAATGTAATCTCTAATGTATGCTCATCTACAGCTTTTACACCTAATTCTTCAACCGGGCTTGCCCCTGTAGATACCTGATCATAGTTTTTAATTGGTGTCAGGAAATATGCATTCGGACATCCTGTTGCCGGATCTGCACTTCTCTGAAGAGAATATACATACTGATCTGCTGTTACCGGTTCTCCGTCATCCCATTTTCTGTCTTCTCCAAGATGGAATGTCCAGACTGTACCGTCTTCACTTGTCTCCCATGATTCTGCATCACCTGGCATGATCTTGTATTCTCCGTCTCTCTGCTCAATACGGATCAGACCTTCCAGACAGTTCATGAGAATATCACTTGAATATGAATCTGAACGACGGCTTACGTCAAGTGTTGTCGGTTCAGAAGCTAAATATGTATTGATATACTGTTCAGCATCTTTTCCGCCTTCTTCTCCTTTTGCACTGTCTCCGCCTTTGGAATCACCACCGCCGCCGCATGCAGCAAGGGATGCTCCCATTGTCATTGCCAATAATAAAGCAATTATCTTCTTTCCTTTCATAAATTGCCCTCCTTTTATAGCGTTTACTATATTTACATTTAAGAATTTTAGCATTTTAATGTAATTTAGTCAATAAATAAGCGCGAAAATATACATTATCTATAACGAATTGTCATTTTGCATATTTTCACGCTTTATTTTTTATACAATAATACTATTGACGAAACAACTCTGTAAAGCTTTGGTCAGCGGACATTTGTCTGTCAGATGCACTCACCTCAATTTCAACTGCTGAAGCCAGTAGATTGAGGACTGCCATCGGTGAAGACAGGTTGTTCATAAACAGTCGTGTAGAAGACGGCGCCAACAGAAGCACATCGCTGAACTCCGCAATCGGGGATTCCTCTACGTTCGTAATTCCGATCACCTTTGCCCCGCTTTTCTTGCTGAACTCAACAATTTTCGTTGTCATAAAATAGTAATCCGGGAACGAAAATGCGACAACTACTGTTTCCTCTGTAATCAGCGGCAGCAGTGCATGGATCTCATCGTTTAATTCCGTGTCCATCACAATCCCAGGAAGTCCCGATGTACTAATCCATATCTGAAGGGCTTTGCACATCAGCACAGAAAAACCTCTTCCACAAAAGACAATCCGCTTTCCCTGCATAATGATGCGAGCGGCTTCAATTACCTTTTGCAGATCCAACTGCGCCAACGCATGATTGACACATTCCTTCTCTTCTTTTCGGATCGCATCCAGAAGCGCTTCCCGTTCCTCTAATTCATATTTCGGAATGGCTGTAGACGTATACTCATTTTCCTTATGAATTTCAAACTGTTCCTGCATACTGACATATTTACGGAACTCATATTTTACTTCATTAAAATTCTCATATCCAAAATCTGAGCAGGCTTTCAGTATTGTTACCTCTGTCGCATCCACTGCTTTACTCAGTTCTTTTAACGTAATAAATGTCATTTGCTCTGGGTGTGCCATCATATAGTCTGCAATCTGTTTTTGTTTTTTCGTCATACTCGGATATTTTTCCTTGAGTACTGTTAATATTTCCATAACTTCTCCTCTAATAATTCTCTGCTAAGTTTCATCGCCCTCTCTACGATCGCATCAATATCATAATATTGGTATTCTGCAAGTCTGCCCAGTGTATAGAAATTTTTGATATTTTTTGCATCAACGGCATATTTTTCATATAATGCACGATTTTGTGCATTCTCTATCACATAATACGGAATTTCATCCGGTTTTCCCTCATAATCCCTCGGATATTCCCGGCTGATCGTTGTTCCGTTTATTTTCTGTCTTGTAAGATATTTATATTCTGTAATTCTTGTAAATGCGTCACTTACCGTATAATTTACTACCGGAACTCCCTGATAGCTTTCTTTTTCCATATGTTCAAATGTAATCTCCAGTGTGCGGTACGGCAGACGTCCATATTTGCAGCCGAACAATTCATCCAACGCTCCGGTAAAAATGACTTTCCCTTCAAATTTATCCCCTGCGTAATATATCTGCCCGTTTTGCACCTCTGTACAGTCCTCAAGGCTTGTTCCTGTTTTCACAGTAATATTGGGATGATCCAGCATATTTTCAAACAAAACTGTGAACCCTTCTGACGGAACTGCCTGATACTTATTTGTGAAATATCCATTGTCATATGCAACTTTGACCGGAACTCTGGCAGTAACGCTTTTGTCGATTTCTTCCGGCTTCTTCCCCCACTGTTTCATCGTATAGTGGAGATAAATATTTTCATAGACATACTCGCCGATTCGTTTCAGATCCTGATCTGATGTATGAAGCAATTCCAGAACAGGCACCTTCGTTCCCTGTCCGTAACTGTCAATCAGTTTCTTTTCTATCCGATCTGCATCTTCCCCAAAAACAAGATGCAGTGTATTCAAATTGAATGGAACCGGAATCAATCCTTCTTTTGTCTTTGCTTTTACTTCATGCTGAAAATGTTTCCATCCGGTAAACTGGGACAGAAACTCCCATACCTGCTCTCGATCTGTATGGAAAATATGCGGTCCATACAAGTGAATCAGTACCCCATAGGGATCTTTCTCATCGTAACAGTTGCCCCCCACATGATTGCGTTTTTCCAACACAAGAACCTGTTTTCCCGCTTCTGCCAATATCCGGGCCGCTGTACTGCCGGCTGCTCCGGCTCCGGCTATGATCACATCATACATTTCTTCTGCCCTCCTGATCAAATTTCTCCTGCCCTAACTTTATCTCAATATAATCTGTATATGTCTCAAACGCCGCCGGGATTGGGTACTTCTTCTCGACCTCTGACGGCGCTGCAAAAATCATCTCTTCCCTGCATGACTTTTCAAGCTCATCTACCTGGATCAGATATCCGGTCATATGCCACTCAATATGACTAAAGATGTGCTTTCCTTCCGGAAGCGGCAAGACACGGATCGGAGCCAGACCAATTTCTTTTGCATAGGCAGCCGCCTCATCTGCATCCAGTTTTCCTTCCAGGTTCGGCAATTCATAAAGCCCTGCCAAGAGCCCTTTGTCGGGGCGTTTTTTTACTGCTACGGTATCTCCGTCCCGAAATACAAAGACCGTTCTCTCCTCTATGCGCCGTGCTTTTCCTTTGGAACGCACCGGAATCTCATCTGTCAGACCATTCAGAGATGCCAGACAAAATGGTTTCAGCGGACATTCACTGCATTTCGGCTCGCCGTTCGGCACACAGACCATCGCACCGACTTCAATCAAGCCTTGATTAAAATCACTCGCTGCCTCCGCCGGAATCACAAGTTCCAGCTGCTGTTCTATCCTCGTTCGCACTTCCTGACGCATAATATCCTGCTTTAGACCAAGCAGACGCGCCACAACCCGCAGGACATTCCCATCTACCGCCGGTTTTGGGATTCCATACGCAAATGAACTGATCGCTCCCGCAGTATAAGAACCGATACCGCTCAAAGACTTAATCTGATCATACTCTGAGGGGAATTTTCCTCCATACTCTTCCATAATCTGAATTGCTGCTTTTTGCATATTTCTCACACGATTATAATAACCAAGCCCTTCCCACAGCTTCAGCAGCCGGTCTTCCGGAGCCTTAGCCAATGCTCGATTGTCGGAAGTGCCTCCATAAATCTTGCATAAAACGGTTTTACTGCTTCTACTCTTGTCTGCTGCAGCATAATCTCTGATACCCAAACACGATAAGCAGTCGGATCTTCCCGCCACGGAAGCATCCGTTTATGCTGCCGGAACCAGTGGATAAGCGGCAGTACACTTTGTTCCAACCGCGACTCCGGAAGAATCACTGGAATACGTTTTCCTGCTGTAATAGAATTTTTCTTTACCGTACAATCAAGCGCGAGCAGCTCCACACCGCTTTCCCGCGCCCGCGAAAGAGCATCGGCAAATTCCGGATGTGTCTTCACATTCGGTGTCAAAAACCGTACCTGCTTCATCTGGATGACAAAACATACAACAGCTTCATATCCTTCTTCCCTCGCTGATATCAACTCTTCCACATGCTTTACTGCCCGCTCACTTGGTGCATCCGGAAATTTTGCAATTCCATCTTCTTCCAACGTCACGCCCTTGACTTCTATGAAAATTTTTCGTCCTTCCTCCGTTTCCACATAAAGATCAAAACGGGAATTTCCGTAAGTCACTTCTGTCTTAATCTGAGACACCCGGTCAAACAGCCTGCCTTTTTCAATATATTCTTTCACAACCTTGTTTGGAATCTGAGAGTCCATATTGACAATCTGTCCGTTTTTCTCAACTGCGATCAGATCCCATTTTGTTTTGCGCTCCGGATTCTCTGATGGCTGCAGATAAACAACAGCCCCCGGATACAGAAGTTCCCGGCACCGCCCTGTGTTTTTCACATGGACACATTCCCTCTGCCCTTCTATTTCTACATATGCAATAAAACGATTCGGGCGTTCAAGAAACCTCCCTGTCTCTATACGGCTATATTTCACAATTTACTCCTTTTTCTCTGCTTCCAGACAAACTGCACCGGCAAAGCAAGTACGCACACAGGCAGCTTGCGCCCGTTTCGTATTTCTTCAATACAGCCGTCACATTTTGCCATCTTTCCATTCTTATCAAACCGGATCACATGCATCGGACAGGCTGCTTCACAAGTACGGCAGCCGATACATTTTTCTTTCTCTACGAGAATAAAACCTGTCGCTTCATCCCGGTAAATGGCTCCATGCGGACACGCTCTCATACAGGCACCGCAATGAATACATCCCGGACAGATTGTTTTCTGGAATCCCTCTTCTTCATTTCTGATCGTTCTGGTGGCACGAAAGCTTTCTGCATCTTCGGCGTCCACCGGATAATGAGCATCTATGCAGGCGATATGACAAGCAAAACATCCGCTGCATTTTTCTTGGTCAAAATTCAGTTTCATTGCCCTTACCCCCTTTTCTCTACGCGGCAGAAATAGCTTTTGTATGCCGGAAATCCTGAAATCGGGTCCACATAATCCAGATCGATCAGCTCATTCGCATCTGCATTTGGATTGCCGTGATACATACAGATCATTCCCGGCTGCATAGAAAGCTGATAGCTACATGGCCTGTAACCTCGCCTGCCGGCGATACAATCGTCACTTCATCGCCTTCTTCAATTCCACAAGCTTTCGCATCTTTTGGATGCATCTCAATCAGATCCGGCGCCTCCAGATTCCTGATCCAGGAAAGACGGTATGTCCTCGAATGATAATATTGCGGCCTTCTGCATCCAACACTTAGAATAAACGGATATGCCTCGTGATCCACTTCGGTCTTTTCTCTAAAATCCTCAAATACCGGAAGCCCCTGATACCCATACTCTTTGCTGTATTTTTCCAATACAAGCGACTTGAATTCTACTTTTCCGGACGGAGTATCAAACGGCTGTTTCTCATAAGTCCTCTCCATTGGCATGACAAGATTCGGAGCTTCCAATCCTTCCGGATGTTTCCGCAGTTCCTCTAATGTTAATCCGGATGGCTTTAGAATATGCTCCATATATTCCTCATAATTCATCCCAAGAACTTCATCTTCTAATCCAAGCCGTTTTGCCAGTTCCAAAATGATCTCAATATCATTTTTACATTCTCCCAGAGGTTCAATTGCTTTCTCTGACATTCGGAACCGGCCGCCCATGCCTCCCATTACTTCTTCTCTTTCAAACGGCGTGCTCGCCGGAAGCACAAGATCTGCCATGCGGCAGGACTCTGACATCATAAATTCTGTATTTACAAAGAAATCCAGTTCTCCAAGCGCTTCATTCAACAATTCCGGCTTCGGCCACATCCGATGATTCAGTCCGAATGCCACCATTCCTTTCAGCGGATACGGTTTCTCTTCTTTTATATACTGTGCCAGCTTTGTACACTGTGATTCCTCACAGGAAATATCAAACCATACCGGAAACTCTTTCTGTCCGATTGCTTCCACCTTGTTCATTCTCTTTACTTTTCCGTATTCATTGCGCGGCGCCATTGGCATCCCCATCGTACGATTGCCGCCTTTTACATCATAATTTCCTGTCAGCGCACTTAACAGAAAAATTGCGCGGTGATTCTGAACACCATTTAAGTGATGTGCCAGCGAGGAGGCTGACCATTTAATCGCTGACGGTTTTTCTGTAGCAAATAGCCTTGCAGCTCTGCAGATCGTCTCTTTTGGTACCCCGGTAATCTCTTCGGCTCTTTCCGGAGTAAATGTCTTTACATATTCCCGGTATTCTTCAAACCCATAGCTATATTTTTCAATAAATTCTTTATCATACAAATCTTCTTCAATCATCACATGTGCCATTGCCAATGCAAGCGCTCCATCCGTCCCCGGATACGGCTGCATATGAATATCCGCTCCGTGACAAGTCACCGTATTGCGTGGATCTACACTGATCACATTCACGCCTCGCTCCTTCATTTCAAGCCACATCCTGCTGGATGGTGTCTGTGAATGATACGGATTAGACGCCCACACAAGGACTGTTTTCGCATTTTTTAAATCCGGCATACAAATATGGCCGCCGTAATTCAGCCTCCACGCCAGATCTACTGCCTGAAAACAGGTACTTGATTCCGTGCAGAAATTCGGTGAGCCAAATGCATTCGCAAGCCGAAGCGCTGCAGGACGATTCCATTTCGGATATCCCACATAGAAAATAACCGACTCCGGTCCATAAGTTTCTTTCACTTTCTGAAGACGTTCTGCCATCATCTCATAGGCTTCCTCCCATGTGATACGTTCAAAATGTCCTTCTCCTTTTCTTCCGATCTGTTTCATTGGATATAAGATCCGGTCCGGATGATACACATACTGTCGTGCAGCAGCGCCCTTTGGGCAAAGCCCCTGCTTTCCTTCTACCCGAACAATTTTTCCCTCTTCCACATAAACATCAACCGGACAGCATGAGCCGCACACTGCACAGGTCGTTCGTTTTACTACTGTATTTTCTGACATGTTCTACTTCCCTTCTGCCTGATTCCCGCTTCGATTATATCACACAATACCAGAACATCGCTATAGGTGTAAAGAGGAACTTTATTTTTTGTCTGCTCCATAAATTCTCTGATTTCTGTATTTTCCTCATTTGCGATGATTCCCCGGATTGTTTCCGGCGCTGACACTGTTTCCCCATAATCTCTTACAGTCTCAAACTTCGGATGTGTCCCCCGCTTCATCCCCTCAATCAGAATCACATCTGCTTCCGGAAATTGCAAAGCCAGCTGCTCTGCCGTTACTGCTGTTTTCTTTACGATCATATGTGTTGTTTCTGAAAAAATCGCTGTTCCTAAGGCTCCTGCATTCAAATGCCGAAACGTATCGGTTCCCGGGCGATCCGGTTCAAACTCATGTCCGTCATGTTTAATCGTTGCAACATCATATCCCCGCCCCGACAGTTCCTTCACAATCTCGCAGACAATTTTCGTCTTCCCTGTATTTTTTCTTCCACTAATTCCAAAAATATACGGCATATGGACTTCCTCCTGTCTATTTGCAAAAAAACTGCCCGGTCAACAGTGTCGGGCAGTTTTTGTATCATTTTATCATTCTAATTGCTGTATATTTATCCCCAGATAAGAAAATAGATAAAAATCAGCACTGCAAGTACGATACGATAATAACCAAATACTTTGAAATCGTGTTTCTTAATATATCCCATAAGGAACTTAATCGCAAACACAGATACAAAGAATGATACGAGACAGCCAACAAGCAAAATGACTACCTCCATCGGTGTATAGTTAAAACCAAGTTTCAGAAGCTTCACGCCGCTGGCTCCAAACATCGTTGGGATCGCCAGGAAAAATGTAAATTCTGCCGCAACGCTTCTGGAAACTCCAATCAGCAGCGCACCAATGATCGTTGCACCTGAGCGGGATGTTCCCGGAATCAGTGCAAGCACCTGAAAGCATCCGATCAAAAATGCAGTCTGATAAGTAAGCTCTTTCAGTTTTGTTACCTTTGGCGTCATGGACGCATTACGATTCTCCACAACGATAAACAAAATACCATACACAAGCAGTGTAATACCGATTACGATATAAGTGGATAAATACTTATCGATAACATCATCAAACAAAATTCCAATAATTCCGGCTGGAATACATCCGACAATCACTTTGCACCACAAATTAATCGTATTTTTCTTCTGCCGTTCATTCTTCCGCGGCGAAAATGGGTTTAACTTATGAAAATATAAGACAACAACTGCAAGCGCTGATGCAAGCTGAATCACCACTTTAAACATATTCATAAATTCTGTACTGACATCCATTTTCAGAAATTCATTCACAAGCAGTAAATGTCCTGTACTGCTGATCGGAAGCCACTCTGTGATTCCCTGAACGATTCCAAATATAATTGATTTCAAAATATCCAGCATCTTTTCTCCTCCTCTATGCTAAGACAAATTTTTCAATTGCTTTTGCGACTCCATCTTCTTCATTGGAAACTGTAATATAATCTGCTGCCTGCTTCACTTCTTCGGCTCCATTTTCCATAGCAACAGCAAATCCTACTTCCCGAAGCATCTGGAGGTCATTGAGCCCGTCTCCGCAAGCCATGATTTCTTCTCTTCGAATGCCAAGCATTTCTCCCAGCTTCAGAAGCCCTTTCCCCTTATTTACATCTTTTCCATTGATTTCGATATTATTGTCCAGTGCACTGGATATGGTAATATCCGGTATCTTCGCAAGTTCTTCCCATGCGGCTCTTCGCTCTTCCCGATCTGCAAACATCGCATGAACTTTATCAAGACCACGGTTCATTTCCTTTACTTTTGCCTTGACATCCGGCACCGTCTTCTTCGTTGCCCGGATATATTTCTGCATCGATGGATTCGCCACATATCTCTCAATCTCGTCCATCGCTTCCTGCTGTACATACGAAATACCCTCAAAGTACACTTCTCTTAGTGTATCATATTGTTCAAAAACATCCAATATTTTTTCTGCACTTTTTGTCGAAACAAGTGATTCAAAAATAACCTTATTTTCTTTCAGATCAAGGATACGTCCTCCGTTTGCCGTCAATGCATAACGCATCCCCTGAAATGTTCTTAATTCTTCCGGCACACCTGAAATCGGCCGTCCCGTAGCTACAAGAACGGTAACTCCCTGGCTGATTGCCTGTTCAAGCACCTTTCTGGAATAGGCTGTCAGCTCTTTTCTTTCATTTAATAATGTTCCATCCAGATCCATTCCGATCATTTTTATCTTTTGCTGCATATCATTGTTCTCCTTATGCAATTTTCTCTGTTCTTTTTCTTCATATCGCGCAGTTATTGTATCATATGTGAATTAAAAATTGTAGATTGTAACAATTTCTTAACAAAATTTGCATAAATTCGAAATTTATAGTATAATACACTGGCAACCGATTCACGGTCTTTATATTTAGCGAAAGGAAACTCGAATATGAACCCAAAATTAAAGCGCAGATTTCGCTCACTGACCGCACTGGCAAGTGCCTTCATCCTGAGCATATCTGTTTTGCCTGCACATGCCGAGGAGACAATTGATTCCCTGCGGGACAAGACCTCGACACTGCAAAATGAGCTTGATGGGCTCAATACTGAACTTTCTTCCATTAGCGCAGATGTAGACAACATCCTCACACAGATTACGGAGACAACTGCGCAAGTCGAACAGACAAAGACTGAGTTGGGAGAAGCATTGGCAAATGAGGAACAACAATATAATAATATGAAGATGCGTATCCGCTATATGTATGAAGAAGGCAAAACTGCTATGTTGGATACACTCTTTAGCGCAATCAGCATGGCCGACTTTCTAAATAAAGCTGATTTTATTACAAAAGTCAGTGAATATGACAGGGCAATGCTTGAGAAACTCCAGAACACGCGGGAAGAAATTGCAGCCAAAGAACAGGCGCTTGAAATCCAGCAGCAGGAACTCCTGACACTTCAAGCAGAACTCACTGCCAAAAAGGATGTGCTCGCTTCCAGAATTTCTACCGCTTCCGGAGAACTTTCTGCCTACAGCGCTAAACTTGAACAAGCCATTGCAGCTGAAAAAGCCGCACAGGAAGCGCTTGCCAAGAAGGCAGAAGAAGAAAAGCAGGCTGCGCTTGAGCAGGCTCAAAAAGAAGAAGCAGAACAACAGGCACAACAAAAGCCATCCCGTCCCGATCCGGACGATTCCGGTAATTCTGATCATTCCGGTAACTCCCATCCTGCTGATCAAAGTGATCTAGATCTCTTTGCAGCCATCTTACAGTGTGAAGCAGGAACTCGCGACTACGATGCACTTCTTGCAGTCGCAACCGTTATTATGAACCGTATGGAAAGCTCTAAATATCCAGATACATTACACGGTGTTATTTATCAAAGCGGTCAGTTCTCTCCAACCTGGAACGGAAGCCTTGATAAAGTATTGAAAAAAGGAGCTGTTTCGCTCTGTTATACCGTTGCCAGCGATGCACTCGGCGGCGCGCGCCATCCGGACGTTCGAAACTGTTACCAGTTCCGCGCAAGTTACACCGGCCACCATGGTATTGTGATCGGCGGAAACGTATTCTTTTAAGAAATAAAAAGACTGATACGATGTAATTCATTTTATTACATTGCGTCAGTCTTTCTTCTTTCTATCTGTTTTTCATTTTTATTTATCATAAAGCAGAGAAAATGCTTTCTGATCTCTTTGCCGGAGAATCACATACCCGACAACATTGATAACACCTATGATTACAATAAACATCCACACCGTCTGCATAGGCATTCCATCTGCCATACTTCCCACAACCTGCTGACCTGATAACTGAAACGCCCCTCCAAATATCGTGTAAACGGAAGAAAATCTTCCTCTATGGGATGCCGGAATACGTCTCGTCAGATATGGCTGCCGTCCAAGTGTCTCACAAATCTCTCCAATCGTAAAAATAATCATAGAAATAAAATATACGATCAAAACATTCTGCACAAGTGCATAGGATAAAAAGCCAAGCACAACAAGAAACTGACCCAGCAGCAGGCGATCCACATCCCGTATGCGCGACATCATCTTCGTAAGAACCGGTGTACCGATAATCACAACAAATGCATTTACACTTGTCAGTGTCCCAAATAAAACTGCTCCCTGTTCTCCATAGTACTGTTCCAAATTCAATGGCATTAAAAAGTTAAACTGACTATAAACAAGCATCCAGATACCGCCGCAGAGCATAAACAGCAACAGCAGTTTATTTTCCCACAGAACACGCCAGATACTGTGACCATCCCGCACTTCCTCATAGTGACCGGATACCGTCTCCGTTTTCACCGGTGTAACGTCCTTAATGAATAAGAAAATCAGCACCGTTGAAGAAAATGTTGCCAGACTGCTGATGAGAAACGCAAGCGAAAGGTGATTTGCAAACAAAAATCCTCCGATCGTCGGCGCCAGCACAAGGCCAAGATTCGTTCCAAGATAACTTAAACTATACGCACGTTCCCTGTCTTCAGCCGAAGACAAATCTGCCACTAACGCATCGTAACTCGGCCATTCCATTTGCGCAAAAATAGCTGCCAAAGCCAAAATCGGTACTAATTTCTCTGACATCGGCATAAAGGCACATACAAAGTAACTCACAACCGTTACCAAATCGCATACAATGATCAGATTCCTCTTATTAAATCTGTCTGCCAGTTTCCCGCCGATCAACGTAAAGGGAAGCTGTACAAATCCGAGAATCATAAGTATTGCCGCAATCTGCGTTGCTGAATACCCAAGCTTGTTCTTCAAAATCAATGTCATCATTGGCCAGATCAATGCTCCCATGTTGGTCACAACCCTGCCCCAAAACAAAATGTACAGTTCTTTCCGCATTCCCATATATTGTCGAATGTATTTCATAATGTCCCCCCTGCCGAAACCAATTGCTGTTCTTCCTACATATCTTCTACATTATCTCATACAGTTTTCTTCTTCGTCAACGAAGTTTTTATATTAATTCTATATACTATTCATACTCCCATATATCACTTTGTAAAAGCTCTCTTATTGTCTGCATGGATAAATCTACAGACGCAATTTCATCTGCACATCTTTTCAATTCATTCCGAATTGTCTCTTCATGCTGTACGTTTCTTTTATATTTCATTTGATGTTCTAGTGCTGCCCAAAAATCAATGGCAATCGTACGAAGCTGAATCTCTGCCGCAATATCTTTTAAGTCCTTTTCAGCAAATCGTATAATCAAATGAAGGCTTCTGTAACCATTTGATTTTGGATAGGAAATGTAGTCTTTCTTTTCTATCATTCGAATATCCTCTCTTTTTTCCAGCCAATCAGCAATACGATACACCTCCTCCACGAATGAACAAATAATCCGGATTCCAATTGCATCATGTGTATTTTGAAGTGCTGTATGAACGTCTTCCCTCAGTCCGCGCTTTCTTAATTTCTCCATCATACTTTCCGGTGTTTTAATTCTTGTTTTAATATATAAAATCGGCTGTAACTCATCTTTGCCACAAATGTTCGGATAGGTTTCTATTAATTCTTTTAAATAGGATTCTCCCTGCTTTAATAATGGAAATGCAGCACCATAATACTCTTCCGGTGTCAAAAGTATCCCTCCCTTTTACATTTTGTTTTCTCTTGCAGCCAATGCCAAATATCATTCTTGGTTATAGCCCGGAATCAATGTAATTTTCAGACATTGACTCATAGGATGTTTCCAGAATCTTGTTCTTTTCCCGGTTTCCTCTGCATGCCATCTCCTTGCCGGTCTCCTCTTTCTCCACCGCTGCTTCCAGGTGCTCCTCCATGAGAATTATTTCCATAAACCAGACTATCCATAGTAATACTCTGCTCTGTTGTTCCGGCTTTTATTGTATAAGTTTCTCCTTCTTTTATTTCCGAACTGCTTATGATAATAGACGAATATTCTTTTTCTGCTGTCCAATTCAGAAGTTCTGTTCCATTGCTGTCAAGAAGTACAATATTTGTATTTTGCTCCTGTGGATCTGTATTAATCATAATAACTCCCTGCGTGGAAGAAGAGTCAAAGTTTTGTGCCATACCCGAGGAACCAGCCGCTGCAAAAATGCCTTCGGTGACTTGAGCTGTTCCACTATAATCTAACGTTCCATTTCCATCATTCGTAGGACCGGATACATAGGTTTCTCCACCGGAAACAGTAATATCTCCATTAGAATCGATTCCATCTCCAGAAGCATTTACCCGAAGAACTCCCCCTGCAATGTTAATGTATGCACCTTCTGTGGATGCAAACTGGTCGCCTCCAAATCCAGGTCCTTCAAAACCGCTGCTATCATTTCCTCCTGCTGCATTCATGCCATCATCCGTTGCTAAAACAAAAATTTCTCCTCCCGTAATATCAATACTCAAGCCTTCAATTCCTTCATAGCTTTTAATAATATCTATACCACCTCCGGAAATACTCGCATTGGAATCCGCATGAATCCCATCATCTCCTGATGATAACGCATAGGTGCCGTTTTTGACAGCAAGATTTCCGTTAGAATGAAGTGCATCATCCTCTGCATCAATATTATAGGTACCACCATTTAATACCAACTGTGTAACTGCTTTTATCCCTTTAATACTAGTTGTATTTTCTTCTGCCTCTTCCTGGAACGTCCGTTGCATCGGTTTATCTTCTCCACTACTTTGGTTCTGTACTCTGGCGCTGCCTTCTCCTGACAGAATCTCATAAGTTCCATCCTCTGCCTGCAGCCATGAGCTGGCACTAATTCCATCCTGTTGCGACGTGATGGAAAAACTTCCTCCCGCCAGATACACAAATCCAAGACTGCTGTCCTCCGTATTTTCTGCATGGATGCCATCTTTTTCTGATACAATCGTATAAGAACCATTGGCGATACGGACACTGTCTTTTCCTGAAATTCCATGACTGGCACTTGTGATTACATAGGTTCCGCTTGTAAGAACCAAATCGTCTTTTGATACAATCCCATGCCCTTCCTGAGCTGTGACTGTAAGGGTTCCTTCCCCATTCAACGTCAGATCTGATTTGGAAAAAACAGCTGAATCAATATTATTTTCATCTATGACCACATAGGTACCGTTATTTTCCAGAATATTTTCCGTTCCTGAAGCAGTGGTAATAAACACTTTATCTGCTGAGCGAACATACAATGCTGCTGACTGGGAATTCGAAATGCTTACACCATTAAGAATAATTTGAATTTTGTCTGTATCTTCTGCCTCTACAATCACCATTCCGTTTGAAAGAGATCCGGAGAGTATGTATGTTCCTTCTTCTTTAATTGTTACCGTATTTTCTGTAATAACCACAGCATCTGACTCACAGACAGAACTATCATCCACCAGCGAAATGGCAACACTTTCCGACTCTTCATATCCTACTTCTTTATCACGATCCGAGAACATATTAGAAGTATCTATTTCTGTAATCGAATTACTTACCGCAATGGTAGATTCTATTGTATTTTCTTCTGTCTTTTTGTTACAGCCGGATAACATTAACGTTCCCAGCAGTAAAAATAATAAAACTTCTCTTTTTCGCATTTGCCATCATCTCCTACACTTCTATAATTCTCCGATTACAGTTTCCTGTCTGCACATAGTAATTTCCAGATTTCCATTTCTGCACCGGAGCGCATCAATTAATTCTTTTTCTGTTGCCGGATCTTTCAGTGTTAGATTATATGTAATCTTAAACAAACTTCCCATGTTCGTAGTTTTAATCTGTACAACCTCATAATCCGTTGTATATTTCTTCAATATTTTGTCAAATACCCCACTATAATCCAAATCCTCCGGTATGGTAATATGTAAGGTTTTATAACGCAGCCCATGTTTTCTTGTTCCAAAGTCCATTCGATTATATAGCAACATAATTCCGCCCATAATCAGCGCAGATAACAGCGCATACGCAAGATACCCCATTCCTGCCACCACCCCGGAACACATAGCAAGGAAAATCGCTCCAATTTCTTTCGCCGATCCCGGAACGGAACGGAATCGCACAAGACTAAAAGCTCCGGCAACGGCCACACCCGTTCCCACATTTCCATTGACCATCATAATGACTACACAGACCACTGCCGGAAGCAAAGCCAACGTTGCCACAAAGCTTTTTGTATATTTTGTTCCGTACATATATGTTCCTGCTAAAATCAATCCAATCACAAGGGCACATCCCACGCATAACAAAAAGTCTGAAATAGAAATCACACTGGTCATATCGGTATCAAAAATTCCCTGAAATAAAGTATTAGACATTGCTGTATCCTCCCTGTAAGGACTCTGCCAGCATACGCTGATAGGCAGAACCATATTTTGAAAATGATGTTTTATATAAATGGTGTTTCGTAAGTGTTTCGCTCATCCATAGAGGTATCCCACCGGACGTTTTGATTTCCATGAGAGCCTGGTCTTTCCCTAACAACGAAATCCCGTAAATTTCACTGCCAAGTGAAAAATCATTCTCCGATAAAGGATATTTTCGTCGAAGGTTATCCGGAAGTCACTGCCGTCAAGGGAATAATAGGCTTCTCTTTCATAAGATAAAAATACAGATGGATGAAGATTCTCATAGTAGTCACGAAAATACTGAATTTCATCTCCGATTTGAGAATTTACCGGAAGCGGCTTTCCCGTCTGAAAACTCTCCATAACTTTTTCTTCCGGAAGCTGCAGTCTGCGTTTATAAACTACCGACTTATATTTTTTCTTAATTTCCACAAAGACCGGATCTGTTGTCTCTACCGGTTTATAACTTCGGATGCGAAGTTTTTCTTTATATACCGGTTTTTCCAGTGAACGCCTGATTAATCGGAAGTTATCGGTATCAAGGTAAATATTTCTTATAACGGTTCTTCCGTAATCATCCAGTTTCATGTATGGTTCCATTGCAAGAAGTATCTCTTCTTTTTCCTGCCTGTTCAGCAGGTATTTTAATTCATAACGCTTAAAGGTCATTTGATAGGTCATAATATTTCTCCCTGTGTTTTTTATTTTACATACATAAAATACGCTCTTAACCTTAATTTAACTTAAAATGCTTTTATGAAAGTCACTTCTTCTAGCCAGCAAAATAGAAATTTGCAAAATTATATTTGTATACACGGTAAATAAACTCATCTGCCAGTTTCATCTGAAATTCTTGGATCAGATTTCCATTACCGTCATACTCGCCGAAGATTCCCTGCATACCAGAGTCTATAATAATATTTCCATCATATTCTTGTGCACTGCTGACATACGCTGAAAACGGAACTGCAAAGGATTGTACCAATGAGTAAGTTCCTTTGTTTTCATTTACTTTATATTTGTAGTAATACGAAGTTTTTCCTTTCTTCATAGACGTTTCTATTCCATCGATTTGTTCCCAGTCATACGATGGATTGGAGTTACTGATACCAAAATTATTGTTAAATAGATAGAGATAATATTCCCCTGCATTTAAAGAATCATCTTTCACATAAGTAATGGAATGCTGTCCTCCTGTATTAGAAAAGCTTCCCGTACTCTCAGCCTTTTCAAACAACAAACTCTCATAGCCTGTCCCTTCCCAAAAGCTCTCCTCTCCAATCATGTATTCTACCTGTGGGGAGCCATAAATATCTGCAATCATCAAAATAGTAGAAGTTTCTCTGGAACTTAATAAACCCCTGTCATCTCCAATCCACTGTATGGTGTTAATGTGCATCCAGTCCAATTCCCCCTCTTCATTGGCAGTACATTTTTTCTTGTAATCTGAAAATACATCCTCTAAATCCAGCACATGACTAATTTCTCCTGTCTGCGTATCTATTTGAATGATCTGATCCTCTACACTTTCGCTTTCTGTATCTGTTGCCAGAACAAGTATATTTCCTTCATCATCAAACTCATAATCGTGATGGAGGCTATATGTACCTGTGTCATAAATCTTCTCTACTTTCCCAAGGTTATTTACCGCTGCAATCTTACTCTCTGATATGCTGTAATACATAAGGTTATCCTTGAACAAAAGTCGATGGCTCCGGTAACCGATCAGTGGGATTTCTCCGCGAAGTACACCTGAATTATCGTAATAATACATAAAATCTTCTTCGTCACTGTCATTGCCCAAGATAACATATAATCCATCTGTTACCCTTTCGCCTTCTTCTGCCGTCTTTGTTTGCTCTAACTGAAGTTCTTCTTCCCCGGACAGTTCTCCCATTTCATGCACATAAGACCGGGTTTCCACACTGCCATCCTCTTTTGTCAAAGCAAAGGTAATTGTATTACTTTCCTCCGGTATCAACCCCAACACTTGAAATTCATGTTCCGTGTCAAAGTCATCTTCTCCGGCAGGTATTTGCGAAAAATCCGCAACCGCTGAATTTGAAACAGAAATATCATACGAAACAGATACTGGTTCCTCTGTAGAAAAATACACATACAGTGACAATGTATTCGTTCCATATGGATTTTCTTTGATAAGCATTTGGTCTTCCGTATAAACTCCACTATTTTTTTCTTCCGCTATCTGTTTCTCAATAGAATCTTGATACTCTTCTGTATAAATAAACTTTTCTTCAGTTTTAGTCACTTCAGTTGCATCTGCCTGTATCATTTCATTTATTTTTAATTTTGAAAAAGAGACCAAAGTTCCGGCTGCTGCCAGTGCAAAGACAATTTTTCCTATTTTTTTCTTTATGTTTTCTTCTTTATACATTTGCAGTTCCTCCTGATTGTTTCTGTTGATGGAAACAACTTACCATCTTTACCTTAACTACACTTTAAATAGTAATTGATTCCTGAAAAACAGCATAAAAAAAGCCCGTATCAAACATGTCATTTGTACGAGCTGTATAAAAACTATTATGTTGGAAGTATTACCGTAATTTTCAATGATTTTTCATCCTTCGTTTCTGCAAGGATTTTGCCCTATGGGACTCTACCGTTACGGCAGCAATAGAAAGTCCCAAACCATAGCCTCCGGTCTGCGAATTTCTGGACGCATCTGTACGATAAAACCGATCAAACAAATGCAAAATCTGTTCTTGGGAAATATATTCTGTCGTATTAAAAACAGACAAGTACATACGGTTTTTCTTCTTTTCCAGAATAACAGAAATCTGTCCATTTTCATTTGTGTATTTTACTGCATTGTCAAGAAGAATTGTTACAAGACCCCGGATTGCTTTTTCATCCCCCTTCATAGATATCATTGGTTGAATGGTACTGTCCAGATTTTTCTTTTGTACCTTTGCAGGTGCCTGGAACGTATGACATACTTCTTCCACCACATCGGATAGCGGAAAATCTACTTTCATATTACTGTTCTGCCCTTCCTCCATACGTGAAAGCGTGACAAGCGTATTCGTCAGATCCGCCAGCCTTTTTGTCTGTCCCTTAATATCCTGAAGCCATTCATTTTCCCCAAAATCCATTTCCAGAACCTCTGTATCAGCTTCAATGATAGTTAACGGTGTCTTTAACTCATGTCCTGCATCTGTAATAAAGCGCTTTTGCTTTTCATAATTATCAGAAAAAGGTTTTACAATGCGAGATGACATAATAACCATTAACGCAAACACAGATAAAATTCCTACGCTTGATACCCCAAAGGTTGTAAGCAGAAAGTTGTGAAAATTATCTAATTGCCGTCTGCAATCCAGAAAAATAATGCGTATCTGTCCTTTATAAGAACATTTCCAATATCTATACTCATCCAAAAATCCTTTTTCTGTTCCTTTTTCCCAAATCTCAGAAGCATATTCCATCGCTTTTTCTGTATCGATCGAAATGATTTTGGAAGTATCCGTTAAAATAATGTTTCCATTTTCATCAAGCAAAACAGAAAAAAATCTGGATTCATAAGGAATTTCCGGTGACATTCCAAGCCGGCCATCTTTTCTTTCTGTCGGAAATTTTTGTGGGAATTTCCCTGCGTTTTCTTCCAGAACTTCCAGAATCCTGTCTGCATCATTCACGATTTTCTTATAATTTAAAATTCCTACGATTCCTCCAATCACAAAAAGTACAAGAAAAAGCGAAATCATGGAGGCAGCAATCAATTTAATGCGAAGTTTTTTTATCATGACATTTCCTCCAGAGAATATCCTGCATTTCGTGTCGCTTTAATCTGAACATCTGCATGAAGCGCGGATAATTTTTTTCTCAAATAGGAAATATACACCCACACCACATTAATCTCCGCCTCACTGTCATATCCCCATATCTTTTCTAAAAAACGTTCAGAAGAAATTAATTGATGCGGATTGCACATTAAAAGCTCCAGCATTTGAAACTCTTTATTCGCAAGACGGAAACTGCCTTTTGCTGTTGAAAGTTCAAAGGTTGCTCGATCCAGTGTGACATTTCCCATGGTTAGTTTCGAATTCATCTGTGCGGTTTGTAATCTTGTCATTGCCCGGATTCTTGCTAACAACTCTTTCGCATGAAACGGTTTCGCCAGATAATCATTTGCTCCGGCATCCAAGCCTTCTACTTTATCATCAACTTCAGACTTAGCTGTTAACAATAAAATCGGAATCAAATTTCCTTTTTCTCTGACTTTTGTTAATACGGTAAGACCATCTACCTTAGGCATCATAATGTCTAAAATGACTGCATCATAATTATCCATTTCCAAATAATCTAATGCAACTTGTCCATCATAAACCGCATCTACAGAATAGTTATTTCTCTCTAAAATTGCCACTAATGCTTTTGATAATGCTTTTTCATCTTCTGCTAATAGTAACCGCATTGTATGTTCCTCCTCTTGAATTACCTTCTCATTCAATTATGGTTGATCTGTTTTTGTAAGAATAAGTGTATTACCTTAATTGTACCAAGCCGCTAGCGCGGCGGCTAGCCCCAGGTACGTGAATTTTCCACTTTTTTAACAAAAAAGTAGCAGTTTTTGAATATATGTTGTATTGTTGAGTTACCAC
>NZ_QRVX01000003.1:0-92020 GCF_003458885.1 Coprococcus sp. AF21-14LB
TTAATAATCGTATTGATATTTGCTAAAAAAAACATCTTTTATTGCGGCGTATGGTATTCATTTTATTCTGTTTTCTATAGTTCTATCAATAATACGACTTCTGATTCCGTTAGATATATACTGGGCAAAAATAATTGATTTGGATTATATTTTGCATCCGCTTGAAAAAATACTACTGTTTTTTCATACGGATTTAGAAGAGATGAAACCTGTTTTTCTGATTCTCTGGGGGAGTGGAAGCTTGCTTTTTTTCCTATATGTAAGTCGGACATTTGTTATGGACATTTACACTTTAAAAAAGTTGAAAAAAATCAAACCTGAAAAGACATTGTCATTTATAGAGGAATCTGAATTCGACAAAATTGATATAGTTATATCACCACAAATAAGTGTTCCAAAAGTATGGGGAATATGTAAACCACATATATATCTGCCAGATCTTGAGCTGGATGAATCAGAGTGGCGTTTGATAATTAACCATGAAATTCAACATATTCGTAATCATGATACATTAATTAAAATGATCATACTTGTGATTACAATGATATTCTGGTGGAATCCGATTATGCTGTTGCTTTGGAAAAAAATGGATCATTTTTTAGAAATGCGGTGTGATACCATGTTGCTTAAAAGTGCATCTAAAAACGAAAAAGTTTCATATTTGAATATGATTATAAAAGTTTTGCGTCAAACAAATGATCACAGAGGAGAATTGGTTTCTAGCGCGTTGATTCATACTTCTGCATATCAACTGACAAAACAGAGATTTGAAAGTATTCTTATGGATGTAAAACGGAAAAGAGGTAAGCGTTTTAGTTTTTATTTAATAATTTTTCTAATGTTTCTATCGTCGTATTTTATAATCTTACAGCCGCGCTATTTGCCGGAAGAAGATGAGATTTATGAATCTTCGACATATGATTTTATTTATACACAAAGGATAATAAGTATTTATTTTTTAAAGACGGAAAACTCTATGATTTTATTTATACACAAAGGATAATAAGTATTTATTTTTTAAAGACGGAAAACTCTATGAAGAACTAACAAAAGAAGACATTAACGGAAAACTCTATGAAGAACTAACAAAAGAAGACATTAAGGATGATAAATACAAAGATATGGAAATTATTTCTGAGGAGTAAAGTGTCTGTGATGATAAAAAAATATAAAAAACTATTTCTGTTTATTTTAGTTTTAATTAGCATTATGGAAAATGTATGCGTTATTATGGCAAGAGAGAATTTAACTAGTTCCGTTTCATACAGGAATAGTCGTAAAGAAATATCTGTAAAAAATAAGCGTACAGAAGAAACACGTTGGTATTATCGGATGAATAACGGTGTTCGAGAAAAACGTTTGTGGTCTATAACACGAGGGGAATGGCTTACTAATTGGATACCGGTATAAAATAAAAGGCTATTGATAGATGCTGCCGGATAATTTAAGGAGGGATATGTATGAAATACAATCGTAATAATGCAGTAAAGGGTTATCTTCTTGTGTCACCGTTACTACTGGGGTGCCTTGTGTTTTATGCAGTCCCTTTTTGCATGATGCTCTGCTATTCGGTAAAGAGCAGTGCGGGGAGAAGCGCAACCTTTGTCGGACTGGAAAATTATCGGGAAATGCTGCAAAATGAAATGTTTCTGCTGGCATGTCGGAACACGTTGAAGTTTCTCATGATTGGACTTCCGCTGATTCTCCTTCTGTCTTATGTAATTGCGCTGATGCTGAAGAAATACGTTGGACGTTATAAAGTGCTGAAGTCAGTTTTAATGTTTCCGTATATTATGCCAATTGTCGGAACAGTGTTTCTCGTAGAGATGCTATTCGCGGAAAATGGAGCGTCAACAGATTTCTGGCTTTGGTTGGGGGAGGGCGTGAGAAGTGGCTGGAGACTTCTTGGGCGCTTGGTGTTGCAGTTATTTTATATCTCTGGAAAAATATTGGTTACAGTATAATCCTGTTGCTGTCAGGGCTTATCACGATTTCAGAAAATCAGTATTTGTCGGCGGAAATAGATGGGGCGGGAAGTTTTCAGAAGTTTCGTTATGTTACAACACCTCAGATGTGGCATTCTGTATTTTTTGCGCTGTTGTTTTCAATGATCAATGCTTTTAAATGTTTTCGGGAAATCTTTCTGATTGGCGGAAAACACCCAAATCCAGACATTTATATGCTGCAGCATTTTATAAATAACAGTTTTGAAAATTTTAATTACAACAAATTGTCAGTTGCATCGGTTCTTATGTTTGCGGTGATAACAATTGTTGTCGGTATTTTTTATAGTTGGATCAGGAGAAGGGAGGTATAGAAATGAAAAAAACATCTCTTCACATACTACATACGCTGTTTGCTTCACTTCTTGTAATGCTTTGTATTGTGCCGTTTTTATTAATTTTTGTCAGAAGCTTCTGGCAGCCGGGAAGTGGAATCTCTTTTCAGTCATATTATGATGTGTTTCTCGGAACGTCTCAGTATTTGATCCGTTTTTGGAGAAGTCTCGGTATTTGTTTCTGTATTGTGGCAGGGCAGGTAGCAGTATCTGTACTGGCAGGATTTGGTTTCGCAAAATATGAATTTGCCGGAAAACAGGCGATGTTTTTCTTTTTGATGATTTTGATGGTACTTCCTCTTCAGGTGACGCTGATTCCAAACTATATTATTCTTGACAGGTTGGATATTCTTGGAACAGATAAGGCGCTGATCTTTCCTATGATTTTTGTGCCGCTCGGAACTTTTATTATGACACAGAGTTTTAAAGCAGTATCTAATGAAGTGATTGATGCGGCAAAGCTGGATGGATGTTCGCTGATTCAGATCATTATTCGTGTAGCAGCGCCAATCGTCAAAGGAAGTATTGTATGTGTTGGACTGTTATCGTTTCTGGATGCGTGGAATATGGTGGAGCAGCCGATTGCATATTTAAAAGACTTTCAGAAATATCCGCTTTCAGTTGCACTTGCATATGCATCGGCAGAAACGCTTACACAGCAGCTCACAGGGTGTATTCTTGTATTCCTGCCGCCACTCTTTTTCTTTTCTTGCTTTAATAAGGAACTGGTAGAGGGGATTGTACCGGGGGAGGCGAAGTAATATGAGAAAAGTTATATATATGTTTTTGCCGGTAATTTGTGGATTAATTCTTTGTACATTTTTATCATTGTGGATTGAAGAACAGATGACAGCGCAGGTTATAGTCGCAGAAAGTAATAATGATGGAATATTAGAACTACCGTATTCGTCTTTGGAGACAGATGAGACAGGAGTGCATTTATACAAAGAAATAAAAGGCAGTGGCTGGAATTCAGGAACATATTTGGAAGAAGTTGCGCCGGAAGATTATCAGATAGTTGATGGTAAAGTTATAATTTCGGGAAGCTTTGAAAAATATATCGTTTATGCATCGAAACCGGTTATGCAGGGAACGCGTATTAGAGCAATTTCACAGATTGCAGGAAAGACAGAAAATTATTTGATAAAAGGAATGAGAGAAATTCCTGAAAATGGTTTGAATGAAAAAGAAAATATGTGGGACAAAGTCACTATATTAGCAGAAAATCAAGATGCTATGATGATTTCGTATCAAGGACAAAGTCCTTTTATTGAAAAGCAGCTGAAAGATGAACTAAATCTTTCAGAAAATGTGCGTATCTGGCATTTAGAAGATATTAGAAGTTTAGGAAAAAGTTTTCCACAGATATCAATTCTTTTGGCAATAAGCATCATTATGATTTTCCTCTGGATCGGCAGTTGGAGCAGTATAAAAAACTGTAAAAATAACAAATTCAGGATAAGCATTTATGGCGGAAGTGTTCTTTTTTTACTTGTTATATTTCAGAAGATCACTGAAAAACTTGCCCTGCCTTCAGCATTCTTACCGAGACAAAATATATTCGAACTAAGCTATTATCAAAAAGAACTGACAGAAGTATTTCAGGCATTAAGGCAACTTCAAAGCACAGAGGCGCTTAGCGTGATACAGGAGTTTAGTCAAAATAGTATCATATCAATTATAATGATAGGTATCGGAGCTGTAGCAGGAGTTATGTTGCTTGTAGGAAGAAAATGGTATCGGAAGAGAGGAGGCGGTATGTATGAAGAAAAAAAGTAAAGTATTTTTATTTAGCGTATGCGTATTTTGTGGGTTAACCGGATGCAGTAATAAAGAAACAGAAGAAAATGTAGTAACAGTTTGCACAGAAGAGAGTGTGAAAATGCATTTAGACACGATTGCAAAATTGTGGGAAAAACAAAATAAAGGAACAAGAATAGAATTTCTTGTTTTACCTCCAAATACTGCGGAAAATGAAATCAAGCTCTCTGAATTACGGACGGAAATTATGTCTGGTGAAGGTCCGGATATCTTTATTTTGTCCGGTATCAATCCAATGGCTTCTGAGAAACAGAATGTGCTATTTCCTAATCCGGAAAAAATCATGTACACAGATACATTTTTGCCATTGGACGAGTATATTCAGGATGCGAAATATATGAATTTGAATAACTGGAATTCTACAATTATGAAAGCAGGACAGACAGAGGAAGGACAAGTTATTTTACCACTTTATTATGAATATGGGCTTTATGCATATCCGGGAGAGATGGAGGAAATGATCCGGGATTTTCCTGATAACTGGAATGATCTTATGAATACCGAAAATGAGATGCTGCAATGCGACTTACAAGGAACGATGATGGTACAGTTTCGATATGCTGTGGGGGAAATTGCTGATTATGAGAAAGAAAAGCTTTTGTTGTCAGAGAATCTGTTGGAAGAACAACTTGAAAAAGCGATTAATTTTAAGAAAGAAGGCTTAAAGCTTTTAGAAGAACAAGGTGCGGAATATAGGAATAAAGTGTTGGTTGGACCATATTTAGATCATACTGTCGCGTTTTTAAAGGGGGAGAGAAATACATCGCATGCATTATGGCCGGTAAAAAATATTGACAGTGGAATTACCGCGAATGTAACGCTGTACGCTGCAGTAAATAGAAATACAGAACAACCAGAAGAAGCATTTTCATTTTTGGATACATTGTTGAGTGATGAAATTATGACAGGACAGGGCATGAAAGAAAATGACATTGTATATGGTGCGGGATTTCTGGCGGAAAAGGATCAATTCCCGGTGCATGAAAATGCTTTAGAAAAAAAACTGGAAGATATAAATGCTCAAGATGCGAACCAGATCAGAGAAATGAATAAACAAATTGAAACGGTAAGATTTTATTCTGATATTGAAAAAACATTGGCGGATTCGTATATGGAGGCTGCACATTTTAAACCGGAAGATCATATGACAATGAAAGATTTTGCGAAAAAGCGTTATGATCTGATGAAAATGCAATTGCAGGAATAGTAGAAGAGCGCCGTAGCAGATCCAATAATGGATTCTACGGCGCTTTATTTGTTAGATTCGGCTGAGCCGGCTGTTATGGTATTCGCCGGAAAATGTTACGTCTTCTCCAAACCATTTAGGCGGAGTGAAGCTGTTAGCGGAAGTTTCGTCCGGAAATTCCACTTCTGCCAACATAAGCGGCGCAAGATCGCCTCCGAATATGTCAAGTTCGATTGTTAATTCATTTGAAAGAGGAATCAGATAACGTTTTTTTATAATGAGACGTCCGTCGATTTTCTCACGCAAATGCATGTAGGAGTCTTTTGTAAGGGGAAGATTATATTCTTCCCGCACCATAAGCCCTTTTGATTTATAAGTTAAGATATATTCATCGTTATCGCGGCGGATACGGACAACCGGTTCGGTGGATAAGTACCCTTGTTCGATTATATGGTGCGGATAGTTTTCCAGATTCTCAGGGAGAGTGTGGATAAGATATTTGCGTTCGATTTCCATTGGCTGAATCTCCTTTGACAATTAGCTGATGTCTGATATTTTCTACCAGAGTATCATAATACAGGACAAAGGAAATGTAAAGGAGAGAAGAACCGGGAAGCACAAATGTCCTTTTACTTGAATTTTCTAAGTGGCTTTGGTAAAATGCAAGATAGATTCTTTTTCAGAAAAGCATAGAAAATGCGGTGAGACAGAGGTGGAAAATGAGGAAAATAAAAAGATTACAGAAATTTGCCGGAATGATTCTTATGCTGTTTTTTACTGCAGGAGCGCTGACTGCCTGTGGGAAGGCATTTGATGCAAAAGGATTTGTAGAAGCGAAGCTGGATCAGATGTTTCAGGGGGATGTGACGAAGGCTTTGACTTTTACGGAGAAAGAAACGAAAGCGGATCTTGAGAAGGAATACGAGACAGAAATTATTTCATTTGTTGATCGCAATATTATCGGCGGAATGCAAGTCAGTGAAGGGATGCGTAATGATTTTATTGAGGTATGCAGACAGATTTTTCTCGTAATGCGTTATGAGGTAACAGAAGTTGAAGAAACGGGAAAACATGAATATGAAGTTTCTGTAGAGTACGAACCGGTGGACGTATTTCCTAAATTTGTAGCAGGAGTGCAGCAGGACTCGGAAGAGATCATGCAGAAAGCAAAAAACGGAGAGTACAAAGGGACAGAGAAAGAAATCAATGAACAGATGCAGACAGAGTTTATCAGACATTCTTATGAACTTCTGAATACCTATTGGAAAGAAATCAGTTATGGAGAAGAAAAGACGCTAAAAGTAACGGTTGCGAGGAATGAAAAGAAGGAATATGCTATTGCAGATGAAGATCTTGATGAATTAATCGTAAAAATACTGCGTTTAGATGAAATTCAAGACTAGCATTTTGAAAGACTTTATGATATACTAATTCAATGATTGCGAGTATGTATATTTGGCATTAAGTACGGCTGAGCAGCAGCCGGAAAGCATATATTTTAAGGAGGAAACACTAAAAATGAGTTTACAGGTGGAAAAATTAGAAAAAAACATGGCAAAACTTACAATCGAAGTTTCAGCAGAAGAATTTGAGAAAGCACTTCAGGGTGCATATAACAAACAGAAGAAAAACATCAGCCTTCCGGGATTCCGTAAAGGAAAAGCTCCTCGCGCAATGGTAGAGAAAATGTACGGAGCAGAAATCTTCTTTGACGATGCAGCAAATGCTCTGATTCAGAGAGAGTATGCAAAAGCATATGATGAAGCAGATATCGAGATCGTTTCTCAGCCGAAGATCGAAGTAACACAGATTGAAAAAGGAAAAGCTTTCATCTTCACAGCAGAAGTAGCAGTGAAACCGGAAGTAACACTTGGAGAATATAAAGGACTGAAAGTAGATAAGACATCTACACGCGTAACAGCAAAAGAAATCGAAGAAAAATTAACTCAGGAAGCTGAAAAGAATGCAAGAATCGTTGAAGTAACAGATCGTGCAGTTCAGGATAAAGATGATGTTGTTCTTGATTTTGAAGGATTTGTTGACGGCGTTGCATTTGAAGGCGGAAAAGGCGAGAACTATCCGCTGACAATCGGATCAGGAGCTTTCATTCCGGGATTCGAAGAACAGCTGATCGGAGCAGAGCTTGAGAAAGAGACAGAAGTAAATGTAACATTCCCGGAAGATTACCATGCAGAAGAATTAAAGGGCAAACCGGCTGTATTCAAATGTACAGTACATAAGATCAGCGTAAAAGAAGTTCCGGAATTAGATGATGAATTTGCAGCAGAGATTTCTGAATTTGCAACATTAGAGGAATTAAAAGCTGATACAAAAGCAAAGATCAAAGAGCAGAAAGCTGCTGACGGCAAGAGAAAAAGAGAAGACCAGGCAGTAGAAAAAGCAGTAGAGAATGCGCAGATGGAGATTCCGGAAGCAATGATCGATACAGAAGCGAATCAGATGGCAAATGATTTTGCACAGAGAATTCAGCAGCAGGGACTTACAATGGATCAGTACTTCCAGTTTACAGGTGTGACAGCAGAGCAGATGATAGAAGAACTGCGCCCACAGGCTCTTAAGAGAATCCAGACAAGACTTGTTCTTGAAGCAATCGTTGCAGCAGAGAACATTGAAGTGAGCGAAGAGAAGTTCATGGAAGAGATTGAGAAGATGGCAAAAGCTTACGGAATGGAGCAGATAAGCTGTTAGGATTCATGGGAGACCGTGAGAAAGAGCAGATGAAGCAGATATGGCTGTTCAGGAAGCTGTTACATTCGTTGCTGAGAATGCAGTAGAAGAGTAAGAACCGTTTCAAATTTGAAATGTTTATAGAAAGATGGAGGCAGATATATGAGCGTAATTCCTTATGTCATTGAACAAAACAGCCGCGGAGAGCGTTCTTACGATATTTATTCCAGACTGTTAAAAGAGCGTATTATTTTTCTTGGAGAGGAAGTAACAGATGGATTGGCGAGTGTAATTGTGGCGCAGCTCCTGTTCCTGGAAGCAGAAGATCCGGATAAGGATATTCATATGTATATTAACAGTCCGGGAGGATCTGTTACAGCAGGAATGGCAATTTATGATACAATGCAGTACATCAAATGTGATGTATCTACAATGTGTATGGGAATGGCCGCAAGTATGGGCTCTTTCCTGTTGTCAGGCGGTACAAAAGGAAAGCGTCTTGCACTTCCGAATGCAGAGATTATGATTCACCAGCCGTCCGGCGGTGCGCAGGGACAGGCAACAGAGATTCAGATCGCTGCAGAGCATATTATTAAAACCCGTCATAAGTTAAACACAATTCTGGCTGCAAATACGGGACAGCCGCTGGAGGTAATCCAGAGAGATACAGAGCGCGATAATTTCATGAGCGCTCAGGAAGCAAAAGAGTATGGATTGATTGACGAAGTTGTTACAAGTCGTTAATCTTACACACTGGGAGTTGTTCTCTTAGAGCAACTCCTTTGTGTCTATCAATAGAAATATGGCTGAGGTGAAGAAATGGCAGCGAAAATAGGAGACACTGTGAGATGTTCTTTTTGCAACAAACCACAGTCCCAGGTCAGAAAACTAATTGCGGGACCGAATAACATATTTATCTGTGATGAGTGTGTGGAAATATGTTCCGAGATTATTGAAGAAGAATTTGAATACGAAGAAGATAATATTTTCGATGATATTAATCTGATGAAACCGGAAGAAATCAAAGCGTTTCTTGATGATTATGTCATCGGACAGGATGAGGCAAAGAAGGTTCTGGCAGTTTCTGTGTATAATCATTATAAGCGGATTATGGCGGAGCGGGATCTCGGTGTAGAACTTCAAAAGAGCAATATCCTTTTGCTTGGACCGACAGGATGCGGTAAGACGATGCTGGCACAGACGCTGGCAAGAATGCTTAACGTACCGTTTGCAATTGCAGATGCAACTGCACTGACAGAGGCTGGCTATGTCGGAGAAGATGTGGAGAACATTCTCCTGAAACTGATCCAGGCAGCAGACGGCGATATCCAGCGTGCAGAATATGGAATTATTTATCTGGATGAGATTGATAAGATTACAAGAAAATCCGAAAATCCATCTATTACAAGAGATGTATCCGGTGAAGGTGTGCAGCAGGCGCTTTTAAAGATTCTTGAGGGAACTGTTGCATCAGTCCTCCGCAGGGAGGAAGAAAGCATCCGCATCAGGAACTTATGCAGATTGATACGACAAATATTCTGTTTATCTGTGGTGGAGCATTTGAAGGAATTGATAAGATCATTGAGACGAGAACAGATAAGAAGTCCATTGGATTCCAGGCGGAAGTCGGATCGAAACTGTCGAGAGATATGGACACAGTCTTGAAAGAAGTGATGCCGCAGGATCTTGTGAAATTCGGAATGATTCCGGAGTTCGTAGGACGTGTTCCGGTTGTTGTGACACTGGATCTTCTTGACCGGGAGGCACTGCTTCGGATTCTTCAGGAGCCGAAGAATTCTATCGTGAAGCAGTATCAGAAGCTAATGGAGCTTGATGGTGTAAAACTTGAGTTTACACAGGAAGCGCTGGAAGCGATTGCAGATATCACAATTTCCAGAAAGACCGGAGCAAGAGGACTTCGGGCAATTATGGAGAAGGCGATGATGGATACCATGTATAAAGTACCGTCAAATGAAAATATCAGTTATTGCCGAATTACAAAGGCTGCTGTAGAAGGAACAGGAGAACCGGAATATTCTCCGACAGCAGTAGCAGCAGGCGAAAGCGCATAAATGACATGTCAGGCAGGTACTTGTGTGAATAAGTGCCTGCCTGTTATTACGATAAAAGCAACAGAGAGGAGATACTTGGATGAGTGAGCAAAAAAAGATCCTGCCGGCGGTGGCGCTGCGCGGGATGACGGTGATGCCGGAAATGGTGGTACATTTTGACATCAGCCGTGAGCGGTCTGTAAAGGCAGTTCAGGAAGCGATGCTTAATGACCAGACGGTATTTCTCGTGACACAGAAAAAAATAGATACCGACACACCGGATCAGGAAGAGCTTTACAGTGTCGGGATTATTGCGAAAGTAAAGCAAGTATTAAAAATGCCGAAAAATGTTCTCAGAGTACTTGTAACCGGAGAACAGAGGGCACGGCTTGTAAAATTAGAGCAGACAGAGCCGTATCTGACTGCAGAGATTACGCCGTTGGAAGATTATGTTCCGGATCTTGGCAGTCCGGTAAATATTGAAGGGATGATTCGCGGGTTAAAAGATCTGTTTATGGAATATGGAGCGAAAAGCCCTCGGATTACGAAAGAGCTGGCTGCAAGAATTGTGGCGATCAAAGACTTAAAAGAACTGATCGAGCAGATTTCAGCAAACCTTCCGCTTCAGTATGAAGAACTTCAGCAGCTTTTGAATGAAGACGATTTGATGAAGCGCTATGAGATGCTGTCGCTGAAGCTTGCCACAGAGACGCAGATTATGGATATTAAAGAAGAGATCCAATACAAAGTAAAGGAGCGGATTGACCAGCATCAAAAAGAATATATTCTTCGGGAACAGTTAAAGTTGATCCGGGAGGAACTGGGCGATGAGGCAGCACTGTCAGATGCGGAAGAATTCGAGGAAGCAACTGAGCGGCTGGAAGCTCCGGAGGAAGTCAAAGAGAAGCTGAAAAAGGAAATTAAACGGTTTAAAAATACAATCGGGAGTACCGCGGAGAACGGTGTCATCCGAACATATATTGAAACGATGCTTGAGATGCCGTGGAATCGGGCAGCCAAAGACAGCACGGATCTTAAGTTTGCAAAACAGGTTCTGGAAGAAGACCACTACGGATTGGAAGAAGTGAAAGATAGAATTCTGGATTTTCTTGCAGTTCGTGCCTTGACGAAAAAGGGAGACAGTCCGATCCTTTGCCTTGTGGGCCCGCCGGGAACCGGAAAGACATCTATCGCCAGATCACTTGCAAGAGCATTAAAGAAGCCGTATGTGCGTATTTCACTTGGCGGCGTCAGAGATGAGGCGGAAATTCGCGGACACAGAAAAACTTATGTGGGAGCAATGCCGGGAAGAATTGCCAATGGTCTTAGAAGTGCCGGAGTAAAAAATCCGGTCATGTTATTGGATGAAATCGATAAAGTCAGCACAGACTATAAGGGCGACACATTTTCTGCACTGTTGGAAGTTCTTGATGGAGAGCAGAATGTGAAGTTTCGGGATCATTATCTGGAGGTTCCGGTAGATTTGTCAGAAGTATTATTTATTACGACGGCAAATACGCTGCAGACGATTCCAAGACCGCTGCTTGACCGTATGGAAGTAATTGAAATCAGCAGCTATACAGAAAATGAAAAAATGCATATTGCCACAGAGCATCTTGTGCCAAAGCAGATTGAGAAAAACGGTCTTTTGCCGGAGCAGTTGAGAATTAGCAAAAATGCGCTTTGGAAAATTGCCGAAAGTTATACAAAAGAAGCAGGAGTGCGTCAATTGGAGCGGCTGATCGGGACGATTGCAAGGAAAACAGCGCGAGAAATTATGGAACAGAATAAGAAGACCGTTCGCGTAACAGAACAGAATCTGACACATTATCTTGGCAAAGAAAAATATCATACGCAAATGAAAAACGATACGGATGAGATTGGTATTGTGCGCGGGCTTGCATGGACAAGCGTTGGCGGAGATACGCTTCAGATTGAAGTAAATGTAATGCCGGGAAAGGGAGAAATCCAACTGACAGGGCAGCTTGGAGATGTGATGAAAGAGTCTGCCAGAACCGGAATCAGCTATATCCGTTCGATCAGCGAGAGCCAGGGAATCTCAGAGGACTTTTTTGAAAAGCATGATATTCATATTCATATTCCGGAAGGTGCAGTGCCGAAAGATGGACCGTCTGCCGGAATCACTATGGCGACAGCGATTTTTTCAGCGGTAACTGAGCGGAAAATCAGAGCAGATCTGGCAATGACAGGAGAGATTACGCTGAGAGGGCGCGTCCTTCCGATCGGTGGATTGAAGGAGAAGCTTTTGGCGGCAAAACAGGCTGGAATGAAGACGGTGTTTGTACCGAAGGAAAATCAGCCGGATGTTGAAGAATTGTCACAGGAAATAACAAAGGGATTGGAAATTATTCCTGTCTCTCAGATGAAGGAAGTGCTGGAAAAGGCACTTGTACAATAGGAGCAAATATGGTTATAAAAAGTGTAAATCTTGAGACGGTGTGCGGAATTACGAGTACACTTCCTCAGAATGATAAGATTGAAGTTGCATTTGCAGGAAAATCAAATGTAGGGAAATCCTCTTTGATTAACGCCCTTTTAAACAGAAAGTCTTTGGCGAGAGTATCTGCCACACCGGGAAAGACACAGACGATTAATTTCTATAATATCAATGAAGAAATGTATCTTGTAGACCTTCCAGGTTATGGATATGCAAAGGTATCTGAACAGGAAAAGATTCAATGGGGAAAACTGATCGAACGCTATTTAAACAAATCCCAGCAGTTAAAAGCAGTATTCCTGCTTGTGGATATCCGTCATGCGCCGTCGGCAAATGATGCAATGATGTATGAGTGGATTGTGAGTCAGGGATATCATCCGATTATTATTGCTACAAAGCTTGATAAAATCAAGCGGAGCCAGATTGCAAAGAATGTAAAGATTCTAAAAGAAGGTCTGCATCTTGTTCCGGGAACAAAAGTCATTCCATTTTCTTCTGAGACAAAACAGGGAAGAGACGAAGTGTGGGAATTGATTGAGAGGGAGTTTTTAAACAAAGCAGAGGTGGAGTAACGTGGAAAACAAACGTCCATACTGGAAAGTGGCGGTAAGTCTTGCCGCCAGTCTGATCGCAACCAGCATTGTAATTGTGGCGGGAGTGAAGCTTTTGAGCTTTTTTCTTCCGTTTGTGATTGGCTGGCTGATCGCACTTTTGGCATACCGGCCGGTATGCTGGTTGGAAACAAGGTTAAAAATGAAAAAGAAATTCGGTTCAGCTCTGATTGTTGTAGGAGTGTTGGCAGCCATTGTACTTTTACTGTACTGGGGGATTTCGAAACTTGTTGTGGAGGTGGGGCGTTTTGCCCAGGATGTACCGGCCATGTATCAGGATCTGGAAATGGGACTGCGGCAGATTGGAAATGACCTGGCAGGGCTTTATGAACGTCTGCCGGAAGGAATCCAGAATGGCTGGCAAAATATGGTGGAGAATCTTGACAGCTATATGGGAACGCTAATCAGCGCTATCAGCGAGCCGACCGTAGAAGCAGCCGGAAATCTTGCTAAGCGGATTCCGTCCATGCTTGTTACGGTAATCGTAACAATTATGTCAGCGTATTTCTTTATTGTAGACAGAGAAGAAGTACTTCAATGGTTGATCCATGTATCGCCGGAGTCTATTCGTAAGAGGATGGCGATGGTAAGTCACAATTTCAGATATGCCATTGGAGGATATTTCCGGGCACAGCTGAAAATTATGGCAGTTGTCGGAGTGATTGTATTTTTTGGACTGACGATTATGGGAGTGAATTATACAATCCTTTTGGCGATTCTTATTGCGCTTGTCGATATGCTGCCATTTTTTGGTACAGGTACGATTTTGATTCCGTGGATTATTTATAAGTTTATGGTTGGCGGTTATAAAATGGCAGCAGGACTGTTGATTTTATATATTGTGACACAGGTTGTCCGCCAGGTAATTCAGCCAAAGCTTGTAGGAGACAGTATGGGCTTGAATCCGATTGTGACGTTAGTATTACTCTATATTGGATATAAAGTCGGAAGCGTAGTCGGACTTCTTCTGGCAGTTCCGATTGGCATGATTGTGATTAATATGGTAAAGGCAGGAGCTTTTGACTATATTATTGATGATGTGAAAATTCTTGCAGAAGGAATCTTGAGCCTGCGGGAATAACAGGAGAAAACTATAACAGAGAAAATAAATGAAAAAGCTTACAGCAGTGAAATGAAAATCATTGCTGTAAGCTTTTTGCGTAAAAGGATGATTGCTAAAAGATTTATATATTGACATATATCTCTATATATGCTAATCTACTAACAGATAGATAAATATCAATATATAAAAGCGGGTGGATAGAGGCAATGAAAGAAAATTTTGTCAAAGAAGCAAAGGTTTTTAAAGCCTGAGCGATGAGAATCGGTTAAAGCTGCTGGATTATCTTAGGGGCGGAGAAAAATGTGCCTGCAAGCTGAATGAAATTGTAGATGTCAGTCAGCCTACGCTGTCTCATCACATGAAGATTTTGTGTGACAGTGGCTTAGTCAAAGGCCGTAAAGAAGGAAAGTGGATGCATTATTCTATTGATCAGGAGGTCAGTGATGAATTGCAGCAGATGCTCCGAGAAATCTTTCAGAAGAGAGAATTCCCGGAGGAAGTTCAGATTTATGGCTGTCCAGGCATAAAAAAAGAGGGAAGGACAACAGAAGGAGAGGAGAAAGAAACGATGGAAGAGATGAGAACAAAGTTATATATTTTGACCGGATTTCTTGGTTCCGGTAAGACAACGCTGCTTCAGAACGTATTGCGGACACTGGAAGGAAAGAAGATCGGAATCATTCAGAATGAGCTTGGGAAACTGGGTATTGACGGAGAAATTTTAAGAGACGATGATATTAAAATGGTTGAAATTAACCGGGGATCTATTTTCTGCTCCTGTCTGAAGTTGTCCTTTGTACAGGCACTTGCAGAAATGTCAGCTTATGACTTTGACTATCTGTTTGTAGAAAGTTCAGGATTCGGTGATCCCTCCAATGTGAAAGAGATTTTAAGAGCAGCAGCACAGATTTGTGAAAAACAGTATGATTACAGCGGAACAATCTGTCTGGCAGATGCGGTGAATTTTGAAGAACAGATTGAGAAAGAAGAAGGTGTTTACCGTCAGATTAAGCATGCCCATGCAGTTGTCATTACGAAAGTGGATTTGGTCGATATGGATGTGCTTCTAAGACTCAAACAGAAAATTCGGGAGATCAATCCGGTATGCCGTATTGGTATCAGTTCGATAAATGATCTTTATGCAGAGTTTTTACAGGAAGATCTGATGCAGTTCGATTGGGCAGAAGAGGAAGAAACGACAAACTCTATCGAGACAAAGCCAAAAACATTGTTTATGAATTTTGAAGGAGAAGTTGATCGGGAGAAGCTGGAAGCGTTTCTGGAAATGATTCAAAATGATGTACACAGGGTAAAAGGATTTTTCCGATTAAGCAACGAAGGATGGAATCAGATTGATGTGGTAGGAAAACTTATTGATTATAAACCATGTGAAGAGAAGGAAACTTCACAGCTTGTGTTTATTTCTAAAATTGGTCCAACTTTAATAAAGGAATTATTTCATGCATGGGAGCAGACGGTCGGTGTTCCGATGCAGCTTCGCAATTAGATAACAGGAGGAAGACAGATGGAAATTAAAGTAATTGGTGCAGGATGCAAAGAGTGTGATACGCTCTATGCAAATACACTGGAGGCAGCAAAAGAACTGAAGGTATCTGTTACGGTAGAGAAGGTGGAAGACCTGCTGGAGATTGTAAGGCTTGGAGTAATGGCGGCCCCATCTCTGATGGTAGATGGAAAAGTGATTGTCAAAGGTCAAGTGCTTTCTACAGCAAAGCTTGTTGAAAAATTGAAAAAATGTGCAAACGAAGCATAGCGTGGGAAAAGAGGAATTGATATGAGGGAGATTGGATTATTTTTTCAGAATCAGATACTTGGAATGCATTGGCTCAAAGAACTGATCCAAAATCTGCTGGAGCTGGCAGGAATTTCGGCACAATCGATCATGGGAGGAATGTTGAATTTCTTTTTCTATGATCTGATTAAAATATTTATTTTGCTGTCAGTACTGATTTTTGGAATTTCCTATATTCAAAGTTATTTTCCGCCGGAGCGCAGTAAGAAGCTGCTTGGAAGATTTCAGGGACTCAAAGGGAATGTGATCGGTGCTTTGCTCGGAACCGTAACGCCATTTTGTTCTTGCTCTTCGATTCCGATCTTTATGGGATTTACAAGCGCAGGACTGCCCCTCGGAGTGACTTTTTCTTTTCTCATTTCCTCTCCAATGGTGGATCTTGGTTCTCTTGCACTTCTGATGAGTATTTTTGGCGGAAAGATCGCACTCGCCTATGTGATTGTTGGTCTGATTGTGGCGATTATTGGAGGAAGCCTGATTGAAAAGCTGCATTTAGAGCAGGAAGTAGAAGACTATATCCGACAGGCGGCGAGCATGGATGCAGAACTTCCGGAACTGACAGTCAAAGACCGGCTGGAATATGCGAAAGAGCAGGTAAAGTCAACGATACGAAAAGTAGCTCCGTACATTTTTGCCGGAGTAGCAATCGGCGCAATGATCCATAATCTCATTCCGGAAACCTGGATAGAACAAATTCTCGGAGGCAAACATGTTTATTCAGTGCCGCTTGCAGTTCTTGTAGGAATTCCTATGTACGCAGATATTTTCGGAACAATTCCGGTTGCAGAAAGTCTTTTGATGAAGGGTGCAGGTCTGGGAACAATACTGGCTTTCATGATGGCAGTCACGACATTATCCCTTCCGTCTCTTGTAATGCTCAGCAAGGCAGTGAAGCGTAAACTGCTCCTGGTTTTTACGGGTATCGTTACGGGAGGGATTATTCTTGTGGGATATCTCTTTAACGCAGGGGCATGGTTTTTCCTTTCCTAAATAAAGAATAGATACTTTCTATAAGTCTGAATGATATATTAGTTTTTTGAATTAGTCACAGAAAGTTGTAAATGCTACAATGAAAATAGCATGATGTGAATGAGAATACAAATGACAGGAAAGGAATAGAGACAAACATGGAAATTATTAAAGAGCTTCCGGAAATTTTTGAGGAATTTGCAGAACAGAGAAAGAATTCATTTTTAGCAATGAAACAACTGAAGGACAAAGGCGTGCCGGTAGTCGGTGCATATTGTACATATTTTCCACAGGAGATTGCGCTGGCGATGGGAGCAGCTACAGTAGGCCTTTGCTCCACATCTGATGAGACGATTTCTGAAGCGGAGAAGGTACTTCCAAAGAATCTTTGTCCATTGATCAAATCCAGTTATGGTTTTGCAGCTACAGATAAATGTCCATTTTTCTACTTTTCAGATGTTGTAGTAGGCGAGACAACATGTGACGGTAAGAAGAAAATGTATGAATATATGTCGGAGTTCAAAGATGTGTATCTTATGGAGCTTCCAAATTCTCAGAGTGAAGATGCACTTGTACTCTGGAAGAAGGAAATGATCAAATTCAAAGAATATCTTGAAAAGAAATTTGAGACAACGATTACAGAAGACCAGATTCGCGAAGCGATTAAGATGAACAACCGTGGAAGACGTTCTCTCAGAAAATTATATGAAGTGATGAAGCATGATCCGGCTCCGATCAAAGGTCAGGATCTCTTTAAAGTACTGTACGGAAGCGGATTCAAGTTTGACCGTTCAAAGATTCCGGCAGAAGTAGATGCACTTGTCGAGAAGATTGAGAGAGAATATGCAGAAGGAAAGATGGAAGAGAAGAAACCGCGTATTCTTGTGACAGGATGTCCGATCGGAGGAGCAACAGAGAAGGTTATCAGAGCAATTGAAGATAACGGAGGAATTGTTGTAACATATGAGAACTGCGGCGGAGCAAAATCTATTGATAAGCTGGTAGATGAAGAGAATCCGGATGTTTACGATGCACTGGCTCGCCGGTATCTGGATATCGGATGTTCTGTTATGACACCGAATCCAAACCGTCTGGAACTGCTTGGCAGATTGATTGATGAATATCAGGTAGATGGTGTTGTCGAAATGGTGCTTCAGGCATGTCATACATATAATGTGGAAGCTTACGGTATCCGCAGATTTGTGAATGAGAAGAAAGGGATCCCATATATCGGAGTAGAGACTGATTATTCACAGGCAGATATCGGACAGTTAAATACAAGAATTGCAGCATTTATTGAGATGCTGTAAGACAGAGAGGTTATTTGGAATGAATTATGTAGGAATTGATATTGGTTCAACTGCGTCAAAAGTTGTTGTCAGAACAGGCGGAAAAGAACTGCATTTTGTGATGCCGACAGGATGGAGCAGTAAGGAAACGACACTGGTTATTCAAGACAGACTTCAGGAAGCCGGAGTAGATGTGCTTGCAGATGATACAAAAGTTGTTGCCACCGGTTATGGACGTGTGGCAGTAGATTTTGCGGATTATGTAATCACAGAGATTACCTGTCATGCAAGAGGCGGACGGGAACTCGGAAGTACGGACTGTGCTGTTGTTGATGTTGGAGGTCAGGATACGAAAGTGATTCTTCTGGAGAATGGAATGGTGTCAGATTTCCTAATGAATGATAAATGTTCCGCAGGAACCGGAAAATTTCTGGAAATCATGGCGAACCGTCTTGGTGTAACACTTCAGGATCTGTTTGCTCTGGCAGCAAAAGGAGAAGTGATTCCGATTAGTTCGCTCTGTACAGTTTTTGCAGAATCAGAAGTCATTAACTATATTGGAGAAGGAAAGAAACGAGAAGATATTGCAGCTGGTGTTGTAGATTCTGTTGCTTCAAAAGTAGCGCAGCTCTGTCAGAGAAAGAATCTTCCGGAGGAAGTCATTTTGACAGGGGGATTAAGTGACAGTGAGTATTTTACTGAAGTGCTTTCCGGAAAGATCGGACGTAAGGTAAAGAGAAATGAATTCGGGCGGTTTGCCGGAGCGCTTGGTGCGTCACTGCTTGCCGAAGAAAAGTCAAGAAAAAAATAGCATAGAAACTTTATGTAGGACAGAGCCTGCTCTTCTAAAAAAATCAGAAGGGCAGCGCTCTTTTTTAGTAGATCGATAAGGAGCAATATATATAAAATTATCGACAATATTTCTATAGATTCAATAAATGGAAAAAGGTATACTAAAATTAATTGAAAGACGATTTGAAAGCAAGAAGAGGAGATGGATCATGAGCAAAGAGAAATTGACAGGAAGAGTAACGATTCCGACCGATGTAGATGTAGTGCCAGAGACATTAGAATTAGTGAAACGCTGGGGAGCAGACGCAATCCGTGACTGTGATGGTACAGACTATCCGGCGGAGCTTCGGGATGTGGATGCAAAAGTATATTCAACATATTACACAACTCGTAAGGACAATGCGTGGGCGAAGGCAAATCCGGATGAAATTCAGCAGATGTACATCATGACATCTTTCCATACAGCAGTTGATACAGAATTATCTATTCATTTGATGGATCATTTATATCCGGATATGCTGAAAGTGAATTCCAATGATGACATTCAGAGATGGTGGGAAGTCATCGACCGTACAACAGGCGAGGTAGTTCCGGTATCAGAGTGGGATTATAGTGATGAAACCGGAGATGTAACCATTCACGGAGCGAAAAAGTTCCATGATTATACAGTAAGCTTCCTTGCTTATATTATGTGGGATCCGGTACATATGTATAATGCAGTTGTCAATGACTGGCAGGGTGTTGAAAAACAGATTACATTTGATGTGCGCCAGCCGAAGACAAGAGAATTCACAATGAAGCGTCTGCGCAAATATATTGAAGACAATCCGCATATCGATGTGATCCGTTATACAACATTTTTCCATCAGTTCACATTGATTTTTGATGAACTTGCGAGGGAGAAATATGTGGATTGGTATGGATATTCTGCTTCTGTAAGTCCATATATTTTGGAGCAGTTTGAAAAAGAAGTGGGATATAAGTTCCGTCCGGAATTCATTATTGATCAGGGATATATGAATAACCAGTATCGAATTCCATCTAAGGAATTCCGTGATTTCCAGGCATTCCAGCGCCGTGAAGTTGCGAAACTTGCAAAAGAAATGGTTGATCTGACACATGAACTTGGCAAAGAAGCAATGATGTTCCTGGGAGATCACTGGATTGGAACAGAGCCATTTATGGAAGAATTCAAATCCATTGGCCTGGATGCAGTAGTAGGAAGTGTGGGAAATGGTTCAACACTTCGGCTCATCAGTGATATTCCAAATGTGAAATATACAGAAGGCCGTTTCCTTCCGTATTTCTTCCCGGATACATTCCACGAAGGCGGAGATCCGGTAAAAGAGGCAAAGGTAAACTGGGTAACGGCAAGACGTGCTATTTTAAGAAAACCGATCGACCGTATCGGATACGGCGGTTATCTGAAGCTTGCACTGGAATTCCCGGAATTTATTGATTATGTGGAAAGTGTATGTGATGAGTTCCGTACATTGTATGAAAATATTAAAGGAACAACTCCGTACTGTGTTAAGACAGTTGCAGTTCTTAACAGCTGGGGGAAGATGAGAGCATGGGGAAATCATATGGTTCATCACGCTTTATATCAGAAACAGAACTACTCTTATGCAGGAATCATTGAGGCATTATCCGGTGCACCATTTGATGTAAGATTTATCAGCTTTGATGATATTAAAGAAAATCCGGCTATCTTAGATGATATTGATGTTATCATCAATGTAGGCGGCGCTTACACAGCTCACAGCGGCGGAGCAAACTGGATTGACGAGACCGTTGTCACAGCAGTGAAGAGCTTTATCTACAATGGCGGCGGCTTCATTGGAGTCGGAGAACCGACAGCTTATCAGTGGGAAGGACGTTACTTCCAGCTTGCAAATGCATTGGGAGTAGAGAAAGAAAACGGATTTAACTTGAACACAGATAAGTATAACTGGGAAGAGCATGATCACTTTATCAAAGAAGACTGTACAAAGGATATCGACTTTGGTGAAGGACAGAAGAATATTTTTGCCTTAGACGGAACAACAATTCTGCGTCAGATTGATAAAGAAGTTCAGATGGCAGTCAATGAATTTGGAGATGGACGCTGCGTTTATATCAGCGGACTTCCATACAGCTTCGAGAACAGCCGTCTGTTATACCGTTCTATTATCTGGTCTTCTCACGATGAAGAAAATCTGCACAAATGGTTCAGCACGAATTTCAATGTAGAAGTCCATGCCTATGTAAAAAATGGAAAATACTGTGTTGTCAACAACACATATGAACCGCAGAGCACAACGGTATACAAAGGTGATGGAACAAGTTTTGATCTGGATCTGGATGCAAATGAAATTATCTGGTACGAGATTTAAAAGGAAATCTGTTTTATCTATGAGGAGATAAATAAACAGGAGCACATAACGGCTTCTCCAAACGGAGTGGGCAGTTAAGGCTCCTGTTTTTGTATTGTGGATATCTGTCTGGCAGAATGTTCTGCGGCTATGAGAGGATTGCTTTCTTCTCCATGCTCAAGTCAGAACACTTCCGATATTCATTCGGTGTCATGGACGTCTCTTTTTTAAATACTTGTGAAAAATAAGACTGAGAAGAAAAGCCGATCATAGTAGCAATCTTAGCGATGGGATAATTCGTTGTCTCCAGCAGATTTTTTGCTTCGGTAATCCGTTTTTCAATCAGGTAGTTAATAGGTGAGATGCCTTTATAACTCTTGAATGCATGTACTAAATAATATTTATTTAAGTAAGTCAGATTACTTAACGTCTCAAGGGTAATATCTTCTTTAAAATGTTCGTCCAGATATTGTTCCACGAAACGACATTCCTTTGTAATCTTCTTAACGGAGGCAATGGAAATCTTCTTTTTTGTATGGCGGACAAGATTCAGGATCAAAATTTCCAGCAGATTCTGACAGATCAGGTTAAAACTTTCTTCTTTCCGCTGGACTTCTGCAAGTAATGTCTTCAGATAAAATGATATTTCTTCGTTGTATTCCTCAAAATGGTGAAGGCTGTAATCGTATGGAATGTTATCGTCATGGCTTGTAAACTGCAGTCCGTTGATCCCGAGTGCAATATATTCAAGAGGAACATCCGGAATTCCAAGTTCTGTGTGGGAGACATTAGGGTTCACAATGATCATATCGTGTTCCTGTACATCAAATTTGGTGTTGTTGACAAGAAACTTGCCGCGGCCTTTTGTTACATAAAATAATTCTGTAAAATGATGGGAGTGTGGAACACTATGCCAATCGGCGCCGTAGCGGGCTTGGGTAATGTACAGCAGGCGGATGTTCATTTTTTGAAGTTCGATTTCGTCTAACTGATAGCGTCGGTTACTCATAGAGAGCCCTCCTTTAGTTTACAATATCTTATACAAATAGTATAATCGTTACGAAAGAAGAATTCAAACAAAATGTAGGAGAAACGGAAGATGAAGTTAGAATATCTGTCATTTTTGATCAAGCCGGCATCTGCACGCTGTAACCTCCATTGTCCATATTGTTTTTATGAAGATGTGAGCAGCCGGAGAGAAAACGTGTGCGGTGAAATGATGGACGAAGCCCTGATGGAGCTTCTGATCGACCGGGCGATACAAGAAACAAGTGATACGGCGCATATTACACTGGCATTTCAGGGAGGAGAGCCAATGCTTGCCGGTCTTGAATTTTATGAGAAGCTGACAGCTTATGCAGAAAAGAAAAAAGGAGGCAGAACCTTTGCTTATGCGATCCAGACAAACGGAACACTGATTGATGAGGCATGGGCAGAGTTTTTTGCAAGGAAGCATGTACTTGTAGGGGTGTCACTGGACGGATATGAGTCAAATACAAATAAGTTCCGGATAGACAAAAAAGGTAAGGGAATGTTCGGAAAGATTATGGAAGGGATCGGATATTTAAAGCGAGCAGGAGCAGAGTATAATATTTTATCAGTGATTACGGCTCAGCTGGCTTCACATCCGGAAGCTTATTATAAGTTTATGAAAAGCCAGGGAATTTCCCATGTGCAGTGTATTCCATGTCTGGGAGAGCTGGATCGTAAGACACAGTGGGAACTGGATGCAGATGGATATGAAAAGTTTTTTAAGCGCTTGTTCAGGATATGGCTTGCGGATTATATGCAGGGGGATTATATGAGTATCGGACTGTTCGATAATCTTCTTCTGATGTTTGCAGACCGTCCGCCGCAGCAGTGTGGGATGCTTGGATTTTGTACAGCACAGCTTGTTGTAGAATCAGACGGGAATGTGTATCCATGTGATTTCTATGTGTTAGACGAGTATTGTTGTGGAAATCTGCGGGAAAAAACGGTGGAAGAGATTTTGACAAGCGAGGTAATGAAGACATTTCTGCAGGAAGAAAAAGTTGTTCCAAAGATTTGCGAGACATGTAGTTTCTGGAATCTCTGCCGCGGTGGATGTAAACGGCAGAATACATGCTATCTGCAAGAAAAAAGGTGCGGCCACCAGGAATTTCTGAAAGAAGCCGCACCAATGCTGTATCGTATTGCCCAATCTCTCCGGTAAGAGGGAGGAGAAAGAAATATCTGTTTCGAAAAAGACTTGATACTAGAAAATGTGGGAGAGCGTTGTGACAGGTTTGTATCCGCGGCGGAGAGAAGCTCCGTCACTGTAGCCTTCTTCCCGACCGTCCAGTTCCCGGATCAATGCATTCCGAAGCCAGTCGATCCGTTCCTGATATTGTGGATCGTTAATAGCATTATGTTGTTCACGCGGGTCCAGAGCAAGGTGGAAATACTCTTCCTTTCCGGTCTCACTGTACCAGATATATTTATCTGTTTCCGTTACAATGAACTGATTGGAGAGGCAGGAATGGAAACTGTGTTCTCCGTGCAGATATGGACGGTTATTATGACCGGTGCCGGTAATCTCAGGAACAAGAGAGAACCCGTCTACCCCTTCCGGAATCGGAAGATGGGCAAAATCAAGGATCGTTGGAAGGATGTCTCTTAACTCCGCAAGGGTATTACTTCGAATCGGCGCAGTTGGACAGACATTTTTTCCGGTGCGTATGAGAAGAGGAATATGAGTGCTTCCTTCATACGGAAAAACTTTCCGATACAAATGATGATCAAAAAGAAGTTCACCGTGATCAGAAAGGAAAATGATCACGGTATTTTCATATTCTCCGCTCTCCATTAGCGCCGTTAACAATCGTCCAATCTGATGATCCACATGAGTAATACATGCATAATAACCTGCCAGAGCATTGTGACGCAAAGCGGCGTCCCGGCATCCGTAAATAGAATCCTTTATAAAGCCAAAGCGCTCGGTATTGGAGCTGTCTTCCCAGTCACCGATGGCAGGCTCACGCAATTGCTTATCTTTGTACAGATCAAAATAAGAGGCGGGAGCATCGAATGGCTGATGCGGGCGAACGTAGGAACTCATCAGAAAGAAGGGACGTGTCCGATCTCTCGTTTCGAGGAAACGGATGCTTTCCTCTGTAACCCAGTTGGTTGGGTGCAGGTGTTCGTCATAGATCCACGGATGAGTAACCCATGAATTACATTCCGGTCCGGAAGCGGTGACATCTGCCTGCGGTCCCATGACTTTTTTGAGATCATAGAGGTAATCATCAGTAACTGTCTGATGCTGGCAATGAGGGATTGAGGCGCTGCGGTAGTGACCGAGATAACCGTCGTGAAGTCTGAGGCTCTGGAAACCGCAGTGCTTACGGACTGGGTGAACATGCATTTTGCCGATGCATCCTGTCTGGTATCCGCCGTCACTCAATTCCTGCGCCAGCATATGGTCATAATTCCATTCAATTCCATCTTCATAACCAACCCGGCCGTGATTTTCCTGACTTTTCCCGGTAAAGAGAGCCGCTCTTGCAGGAATACAGCTTGGACAGGAAGAGTAGGCATGTCCAAAGAAAGCGCCTTCGGCGGCGAGCGTATCTAAATATGGTGTTTTTACATCCGGGTGACCGGCAAAAGAAAGGCAGTCGCCCCGGAACTGATCGCACATTAAAAGTAAGATATTAGGCTGATTCATTTCAAACTCCTTTCAAATGATAAATCTGTTTTGGATGATACCATTGTTTTTTTAATAATAGACACAGAGACAATAAAAAAGCAAGTTCGATTTTTTAAAACTTTATAAAAAAACTACTTAAAAGCAATATATATAACAATAACAACAATATTGCTATAGAAAAATTGACGGGAATAGTGTAGAGTAAATTACAGAAAATGAACGAAATGACTAAAAGGAGGAATTAGTTATGAAAATGAAAAAAGTAACAGCTGTTTTACTTGCCGGCGCGATGATCGCTTCCATGATGACAGGATGCGGCAGCAAAGATTCCGGAAGTGACAAGAAAGCAGAAGGCAAGACAGAAGACGGAAAAACAGTCTTAAAGTTCGAAGCTTTTGCAGGCGGTAACGGAACAGAAATCTGGGAGAAGATTGCTGAAGCATTCGAAAAAGAAAATCCGGATGTAGATGTAGAATTACATACATCTTCTGAACTTGATAAAGATTTACAGAAAGATTTCCAGAATGGTGATATTCCGGATGTTGTTTACTACAATCTTGGACAGGCAAGCGGTTTTACAGAAAATATGCTGAAAGAAAAAGCAATCGCTGATATTTCAGATGTATTTGACGATGAGCTGAAATCCAAATTAGTAAGCGGAATCACAGAGAATGCAGCAGCACAGCCATATGGCGATGGTAAAGTATATCTTGCACCAATCGTTTACACACCAACAGGATTCTGGTATAACAAAACTTTATTCGAAGGTGAAACTAAGAAATATGATCTTCCGGAGACTTGGGATGATTTCTTTGCACTGAATGAGCAGGCAAAGGCAAACGGAGCAGCTCTATTTACATATCCGATTGCAGGATACTTTGACTGTCCGATGTTCCAGATGTTTGCACAGGCAGGCGGACCGGAATTCATGAACAAAGCTCTTAATTATGACAAAGATACATGGACATCCAAAGAAGGAAAGATGATCATCGACACAATTGCAAAACTTGTATCCCCAGAGTATACACAGGCTGATACAGTAGCAAATGCTCAGTCAAAAGACGGATTCAAGATCAATCAGCAGAATGTAATCGACGGAAAAGCATTATTCATGCCAAATGGTAACTGGGTAATCGGTGAGATGGTAAACTCTACTCCGAAGGAAGATTTTGAGTGGGGAATGATGGCACCGCCTAAATTCTCAGCAGATCAGGATCGCTATGTTTATACATTCACAGAGCAGATGTGGGTACCGGCTGACGCTGAGAACCTGGATGTAGCAAAAGACTTCATCAAATTTATGTATTCTGATACAGTTGTTGATCTGATGCTTGCAAATGAGACAGAGAATAAAGAGACAGGAGAAAAATCTCCGGCTCCGATCGTTCCACCGGTAGTAGGTGCATCTGATCAGTTACCGGAAGGACCGATCAAAGATACATATACACTTGCATCTTCTGAAGGATACGAAGTTGTTTCTGGAAACTGGGCAACACTTGAGACAGCAATCGACGGATTTGACATGAAGGCTACAGTTTATGGTGCGATCGATGACTTAAATACAGGCGCTATGACAGTAGAAGAGTACCAGAAACAGTTAGTAGACGCATGGGCAAGATTAGCCGAGAACTTATAATTAAGAACCCGGGTAAGCGATAGTTTGTTGAAACGGTGGGCAAGCGGGCTCACCGTTTTTTATGAGGAAAGAAGGAAAGGATGAAATTATGAACAGAAAACGTTCAGAAAAAAGATTTGTATTTGCATGTCTGGCACCGGCAGTTGTTCTGATTGTTCTCTTTCTTGTAATTCCGACACTGAATGTATTTCGGATGTCATTTTACCGTATGGGAGGAATTACGAATAAACAGACATTTATCGGTCTGGAGAACTTTAAGAATTTAATGCAGGATAAGAATTTTCTTCAGGCAATGCAGAATACGATTCTGATTATTGTTATCGTAATGCTGTGCACGATTGTGCTGGCGGTATTATTTGCAGCACTGTTAAGCAGAGGAACATTTAAGGGAAAGAACTTTTTCCGTATTATTTTCTATATCCCGAATATTTTATCAATCGTAGTTATTGCAGGTATTTTCGGTGCGATCTACAATCCGAGTACAGGTCTGTTGAACACATTCCTGAGAGCGATCCATTTGGATGGATTGGCGAGACAGTGGATGGCGGAACCGAATATCGTTATTTATTCTGTTATTTTTGCGTTGGTATGGCAGGCTATCGGTTACTATATGGTAATGTATATGGCAAGTATGGCAGCAATCCCGCCGGATTATTACGAAGCAGCATCTCTTGATGGGGCTACAGAAATTCAGATGTTCTTCCAGATCACATTCCCGTTAATCTGGAGCAATATCCGTACAACACTGACATTCTACATTATCAGTACGATTAACCTGAGTTTCCTCTTTGTTCAGATTATGTCCAACGGAGGACCGAACGGAAAGACAGAAGTTGCATTAAACTATATGTATAAACAGGCTTACGGTAACGGTGCTTACGGTTATGGTATGGCTATCGGTGTTGTTGTATTCTTGTTCTCATTTATCCTTGCAGGAATTGTGAACAAGATCACAGACCGGGAAGTATATGAATTCTAGGAAAGGAGAGCGGAAATGGAGAAAAAGAATAAAAAACCAGGTCAAATTATATCTCAGATCATTATCTATGCAGCTCTTCTGATACTTGCGATTTCAATTATTGTACCGGTTGCATGGGTTTTCATGGCAAGTTTAAAAATGAACTCAGAGTTCCTCGGCGGAGATATCAGTCCGTGGGCATTGCCGAAGACATTCCGCTATCAGAACTTTGTGACAGCGTTCATCGATGGAAGAATGGGAGAATTCTTCATGAACTCTGTACTTGTAACAGCAATGGCGCTGATCATCCTTCTGGCTCTGGCACTTCCGGCATCGTATGTGTTGTCACGGTTTGAATTCAAGAGCAGAAAATTCTTAAATGCGTTATTTATGGCAGGACTTTTCGTTAATATCAGTTATATTGTTATTCCGATCTTCCTGATGTTAAGTTCTGCAAACAGAGCGCTTGGTGTGGAATTTTTCCTGAATAACAGATTTATTCTGGCAGTCGTATATGCTTCCAGTGCGCTTCCGTTTACAGTATATCTTCTGAGCGGATATTTTAAAACACTTCCAAAGGGATTTGAAGAAGCAGCTTACATTGATGGATGCGGTCATTTTAAAACGATGACAAAGATTATGATCCCGATGGCAAAACCAAGTATCATTACAGTTATTTTGTTTAACTTCCTGTCCTTCTGGAATGAGTATATTATTGCATATACATTAATGGACGGAAATGATACACTGGCAATGGGATTGAAAAACCTGATGGCAGTAGAAAAAGCAGCAACAAACTATGGTATTATGTACGCCGGTCTTGTAACAGTTATGCTTCCAACGCTGATTCTTTATATTTTAGTGCAGAAACAGCTGACAGAAGGTATGACACTTGGCGGATTGAAAGGTTAGGAGGGAAATAGTAATGGATCGTCCAGTAAGAAAAATTATCATGGTGATTGTATTTATTGTTTGCCTTGCACTTATTATTATCGGTCAGAGAAATATCAGCTTCACAGGCCTTGCAATGGAGTTGGTGGGACTGACAGGGCTCCTGACACTTCTATTCATTTATAATCATCAGTATAAATAAAGAAGAAACTTAAAATTATAAAAGAAGACGCTGTCTGAAGAAGCTTTTTATAGCTTTTTCGGACAGCGCTTTTTTGATTGCTTTTTCCTGTCATTTCAGCTATGCTTAAAGCAGAGATGTCCGAAACAAAACGGGCGGGACAGGAGGATGATGAGCAGGATGAAAAAAGAGACACTGAAGAAGCTGATCGATGTGGCGGCGGGGCGTATACCGGCCGATCTTGTGATCAAGAACTGTAAGGTAATGAATGTTTTTTCCGGAGAGATTACTTCGGGAGATATTGCAGTGAGTGACGGAATGATCGCAGGAATCGGAACATATGAGGGGAAAGAAACTGTGGATGCCAAAGGAAGGTATGCCGCTCCGGGATTGATTGACAGTCATATTCACATCGAATCTTCGTATGTAAGTCCAGAGGAAATCGGAAGGCTGCTTGTGCCGCATGGCGCTACAACGATTATTGCAGATCCACATGAAATTGTAAATGTATGCGGGCTGCGGGGATTGGAGTATATGCTGGAGGCAGCAAAAGGAACAGCGCTTGATATCAAATATGTGCTTCCTTCCTGTGTGCCTGCAACACCATTTGAGCATGCAGGAGCTGTGATTAATGCACCGGAGATGGAAGAGCCGCTTCAGATAGAAGAAATCCTCGGACTTGGGGAATTTATGAATTTTCCGGGTGTGATACAGGCAGAGGACGGCGTGCTTGATAAGTTAATGGCAGCAAAGAACGCAGGGAAATTCATTGATGGACATGGACCTGGGATTGCAGGAAAAGAGTTAAATGCATATGCTGCTGCAGGAATTCTGGCTGATCATGAATGTTCTACTGTAGAAGAGATGAAAGCGCGGTTAGAGAATGGAATGTATATTCTGATGCGGCAAGGTTCTGCCTGTCATAATCTGCGAACGCTTTTGGCGGGAGTGACGGAACAAAACAGCAGAAGATGCCTGCTTTGTTCTGATGACCGTCAGCCAAAGACGATTCTGCATGAGGGACATTTGGATAATCATTTGAGAATCTGTATTGAAGAAGGATTAGATGCTATGACAGCAGTCCGTATGGCGACATTAAATGCGGCAGAGTGTTTTGGACTGAAGGACAGAGGAGCGTTAGCGCCGGGATACCGCGCGGACATTGTACTGTTTGATGATCTGAAAGATTTTCATGTGAATCGCGTTTGGATTGAAGGAAGGGCTGTGGCAGAAGAAGGAACATATCTTCCGAAGATCTGTCCGCATGAGATTTCTTCCGTGAAAGGCAGCGTAGTTGTAAAGGATTTTTCAAAAGAGAAGCTGAAAATGCATCTGAAATCTGATTTTGTCCATGTGATAGAAATTCTTCCGGGCGGTGTTGTGACAAAGAAAGAGACAGCGCAGATTAAACTGGATGAAAAGGGAGAATTTGTGCGGGAAGCAGAGAAAGATATTGTGAAAGTGGCAGTTGTTGAGCGACATCAGGGAACAGGAAATGTGGCATGCGGTTTTCTGAAAGGTTATGGAATCAAAGAAGGAGCTGTGGCATTGTCTATTGCACACGATTCTCACAATATTATCGTTGTAGGAGTCAGTGATGAAGAGATGACTTTTGCCGTAGAAGAACTGGTGCGTCAGGAAGGTGGGATTGTCCTTGTAAAAGAAGGAGAAGTGATTGAACGGATGCCGCTGCCGATTGCAGGGTTGATGAGCGACCAAAGCGGTGAATGGGTAGATGAGAAATTGACAGCAATCCATGAGAAAGCTTATTCAGAACTTGGAATCTGCGGTGATGTAGAGCCGGTAATGACACTTTGTTTCATGTCGCTGGCAGTCATTCCGGAACTGAAACTGACAGATATGGGATTATTTGATGTGACTTCATTTTCATTTATTCCAGTGGAAGCTTAAGGATTGGGAAGAGAGCGGGGGCTGAAAAAGCGAAAAGATCAGGAGGTATTAAGTATGTTTCAGAATATTCAGCAGGTACAGGATTTTATACAGGAAAAAGGGATTCGTTTTGTAGATTTTAAGATGATTGATCTCGGGGACGCTGGAAACATCTGTCAATTCCGGCAGAGCGTTTCCAGGAAGAAATTCTGGAGCACGGAATCGGATTTGACGGTTCAAATTACGGATATGCTATGGTAGAGAACAGCGATATGGTATTTATTCCGGATATTTCTACGGCGGTCGTAGATCCTTTTGTAAAAGTTCCGACACTGACTATGATTGGAGATGTAAAGGTAATCGATCAGCCGATGAACAGGCCTTTTGCCCAGTATCCGAGAAATGTGGCAAAAAGAGCTGTAGAATATATGAAAGAAACCGAAATTGCAGATGAGATGATTATTGGGCCGGAATATGAATTTCATGTATTTGACGGAGTAAGCGTCAGCGAAAAGCCAAATGAAATTGCGCTTCGGATTTATGATAAGGAGTCTGTGTGGACCGCAAATATGCCGGCAGAAGAAAATAATGGATTTCATACACCGCCACATGGAGGATATCATGCAGATCAGCCATCCGATGTTACGTTCGATCTTCGGAATGAGATGTGTATGGAAATGGAAAAATGGGGTGTCCGTGTAAAATATCATCATCACGAAGTGGGAGGCTCCGGCCAGTTGGAAATTGAGACGGAACTGGGAGAAATGACAAGTCTAGCAGACGCAACGATGGCCGCAAAATATGTGATCCGTAATACGGCAGCCGTAAATGGCATGACAGCTACCTTTCTTCCAAAACCTGTTTACGGGGAAGCAGGAAATGGAATGCATGTGCATATGCTGCTGAAGAAAGACGGAAAACCGGTTTTTATGATCCGGATCGCTATGGACAGCTCAGTGAAACGGCGATGTATTTTATTGGAGGTCTGCTGACTCATGTGCGAAGTCTTTGTGCGATTACAAATCCGACAACGAACTCTTACAAACGACTGATTCCGGGATTTGAAGCGCCGGTTACGATAGGATATGCCATGGCCAACAGAAGCGCTGTTGTGAGAATTCCGGCATATGTAAAATCTCCGGATAAGAAGCGGTTTGAATTAAGAAATCCAGATGCGACCTGCAATCCTTATTATGCGTATGCAGCAATTCTTATGGCAGGATTAGACGGTGTGAAAAATAAAATCGATCCGGCAGATCATAATTGGGGGCCGTTTGATTTTAATCTCTTTGATCTTTCAGAAGAAGAAAGAGCGGCGCTCGGCCATTTGCCGGCAACCCTTGAGGAAGCTTTAGATGCGCTGGAAGCAGATCACGACTACTTGACTGCAGGCGGCGTATTTCCGGAAGAACTGATTCAGAACTGGATCAAAACGATCCGGGCAGATGCAAATGAAATCAGCAGAATCCCGCATCCGGCTGAATTTGCACGTTATTATGATCTGTAAAGATAAGTTTGCCAGACAGAAGACAGAGACTTCTGTCTGGTTTTTCAATTTGAAATAAATTTCTGCTGTCAGAGAAAATGTAAAATGTTTCCGTCAGAGAAAACTTCTTGACAACTAAATATTACAGTTGTAATATTTAAGAAACATATATAAGAAGGCAGGGAGAAAATGAAATGAAAAAAAAGAGAACTGCATTAGGGGTTAAGGCGGCTGTGCTGGTATTCGTTTTGGGGTGCAGTATTTGTTTTTTTGGATGCAGCACAGCACAGAAAGAAGAAAAAAGAAAAGACGAGACATTGGAAAAAAATCTGAAGCTTCTGGCAGAAGGATATCGCGAAATTTATGAAAGCGCAGAACAGGATGATAAATTGGACAGTATCATGTTTCAGAAAAAAATCGTGGACTATCTTGGTGAAAAAGGATATGCGGCAGTAGATCAGAATCAACGGATCAATATGGTGAATTTTGAGCAGGCAGAAGCATATTGTCAGAGGGCGGAGGAAGGAAAGGAAGCAGAGATCGTTTTATTTCTTGTTATGGAACAGGGAAGGATTGTTCGATATGAACTTCGGACAGACGGAGAGAAAATGAATGCAGCAGTGTGTGGAATTTCCTGGAAAGAAGGAGAACCGGTTGTCAGTGAGCTCCATGAATTTGTTGTGTCATACTGGGATTACACAGAGAAGGGATATCTTTTTATTGAAGAATATCATCCTTCCGGATATGATGGAGCGCCTGGACAGACTGCATTTCGGATTCGTCCTTTAGATGAGGAACTTCGTGCATGGAATGAGAAATATGTTATGCCAATTGGGTATGAGAGGAATAATTTGCTGATTACAGATTGGGATGCGCAAGATTATTCCCAAGTAGATTTTTATGATCTTTATGAAACATGCTATTCGCATATCAGGGGAGAACATCTCCCCTATGTGCCGGAAGAAGGCGCCGAATATATGGTTCCGAAAAAAGAATTTGAAGAAGTGTTAAGGCAATATTTTTCATTAGAACCGGAACAGATTCAACAACAGACACAGTATGATTCTTTGACGGAATGTTATCATTACCGGCCGAGAGGATTATATGACTGCCAGATGCCTTATGGTCCTTATCCGGAGGTAACTGCCTGTGAAGAAATGGGGAATGGAACATATAAATTAACAGTAGAAGCGGTCTGGATCAGGGGAAAAACGGATCAGGCATGCAGAAGTGAATTCATCATGAAAATTGGAACAGATGGAGAATTTCAATATGTATCAAACCGTGTGCTTGAGATTGAGAAAGATGGAGCAGTCTGGTATCAGCCGCGGCTGACAGAGGAGCAGTGGAAAGAGATTTATAAGAAATCGTTTTGAGTAAAGATGAAAAGTACAGGGCGGACAGCATGGTTATTGCTGTCCGTCTTGTGGGTAAATGTGAAATTTTGAAAGAAGTGAGGCAGTAATTTCAGAAGCTTTTTGACCGGTGGTGTTGGAATTTCCCTGGATATTTGTAGCAAAATAACAAGTGCGGTCCGGCATTTCCACATATCCGATAAACCACCCGTTTACATCCTGCCCGTCAATGCGCCCTGTTCCTGTTTTGCCGTATAGCACAGCGTCAGGAGAGGAAGAAATGCGAATCGCATCCTGTACAGCAGCAATGTGCTTAGGAGCAAAAGAGAAATCATTATTATGGAAAGACTTTAGCAGCAAAACTTGCTCGATCGGTGAGATTTTCAAAGAAGCATCTGTCCAATAGAGGGAGAGATCAGAACTCATTTTCTGATTTCCATAATGGATTTTTTGAAGAAAGGACTGGATGCGTTCACGACCAATCTGAGAATCCAGGGAGTGGAAATACCAGTTCACAGAATTTTTCATAGCTGTTGCGAGTGTCTGATCTGTTTCCCATTCCGGGAACGGACAAGGTGTTTTATCCCAGGAGCGGAGAGAATTTTCAGAGGTAATTATGCCCGTTTCCAGTCCGAGGAGAGCATCGTAGATTTTGTAAGTAGAATTTGGCGCAACGCGTGTTTTGGCCAACTGCGGTTGGTAAATCTTCCAGGAATCATCTTTTGTATCATACAGGACAAAGCTGCCGTCATAGTCATCGAATATATCTGAAAGATTCAAAAAGGAAATATTCTGTATTTCTTCAGGAAGTTTGTAAGTGTCCTGTTCCATGCCGGCAAAGGCAAATACAGGAAGAAAACCAAAGAAAAGAAAGGCGGCAGTCAGACAGCAAAGAAGGGACTGAAATTTTTGACATTTTGTCTGACGGTGAAAAGCAGCAATATTTAAAATTCGCTGTTTCATTTGGTGTTTTCCACTGTAGATTCCGGCAGTCATAGCGGTATGCCGCAGAGAAGATTTCTCTGCAAAATTCAGCAGCGTGATTCCATATGTCCGGTATTCCGATGACTTAAGGCAGTGAAGGACAGCTGTATCACAGGCAAGTTCCCGGCAGAAACGAATCTCTCTCAGAGCATAATGAACTGCCGGATTGCACCAGTAAAAGATACTCGCCAAAGAGGTCAGACAAATGATAATTCCATCCTTCTGTTTGATATGCTGCAATTCATGCAATAGTATGAAACGCAGTTCTTCAATCGCAGAGTCAGCAATCACGGTATCCGGAAGATAGATGCAAGGATTCCAGACACCTGCTGCGGCAGGAGAAGTAAGCGAATCTGTTCGATACAGAGGTACTTTTTTCGTAAAATGTATTTCCTGACAGCAGCGAAGGTATAAATGTACTAATTCCGGATCTGCTATCGGTAATGCAGAGTGTTTCAATGCGCGTAAATGCAGAACGGAGCGGACTGTAATTAGAAGCATTACAAGCACACCGATTCCCCAGAGGATTGAAAAAAGAATCGGAAGCAGAGAAGGAACAGAGCTTCTGACAGATACTGCGAAATCATTTAATTCATTGAATGCAGAAACGAATGTTCCGGAATTCTGTGACGTTTCACGAAAAGCAAGCCCAGTCTGTGCTGCCTGAGAAAAAGAGCCGTAAGGAATCTTCTTCAAAAGAGCAAACAACTCCCGGGGCAGAAAAGGAAGCGGCAGCAGTGCAAGGAAAAAGAACCATAGACGATACCGGGCGCCAGACGATAAATACGTTTGGAACAAGCGTTTAAAGCCAGCCAGAAGACCGACAAAAAGTCCTATGAAAAGATTGCAGAGAAAAAAATGTGTGCCAAAACGGTCTAAAAAGTACCAAAAAGAATCATTCAAAATTATCCCCTCCTGCTAATGATCTTTGTCAGAAAGAAGTTTGCGAAGCTCCTCCAGTTCTTTTTGGGAGAGTGTTTCCTCTTCTAAATAGGAAGACAGCATAGACGTCATATTTCCGTGAAAATATCGGTCCAAAAAGGAAGTGCGTTTCTGGCGGAGATATTCTGCTTCGCTAATCAAAGGTGTGTAAACAAATACCCGGCTTTCTTTTGAATAAGTGAGAGCATTTTTGGCTACAAGACGTTTCAGCATTGTTTGAATGGTCTTGGGACTCCAGTCAGTTGTGTGAGTTAATTTTTCCGTAACTTCGTTTGTATTGATCGGTGCATATTTCCAGATGATTTTCATAACTTCAAACTCTGCCTCGGAAATTTGTGGTATGTTTTTCATAGAAACCCTCCAAATCTTACAAATGTAGTAAATACATTATAGAAGAGAAAAAGAAAGAAGTCAAATGCGGTTTTAGGTATTAATTAAGTAAAGAAAATGAAGGAAGAGAGTATAAGAAAATTGTAACAAAGGCACAGAACAAACATTCGAGTTTGCTATGTACTTTTATTTTAGATTCTGATATAATAGCGGAAGAGAAGAAGGGTGGCAAAATGTACCTATTCAACTGCATGGACACATACGTGCACACCAGATAATGAATAACAATTTAAAAAATTGATATTTGTGAGGACAGGAATATGGAAAATGAAAAAGTATTTCATATGAAATTTTCTAAGGTATATCCCTTGCTGATTGCTAAGGCTGAAAGAAAAGGGCGTAAAAAAGAAGAGGTAGATATGATAACGCAGTGGCTTACCGGCTATTCATGTGAACAGTTGGATACATTGCTTACAAGCGACATTACCTACCGTTCTTTTTTTGAAAATGCTCCCATGATGAATCCAAGCAGAAAATTGATTAAAGGTTCCATCTGCGGCGTAAAAGTTGAGGAGATTCAGGATACCTTGATGCAGGAGATTCGGTATTTGGATAAGCTGGTGGATGAACTTGCTAAAGGGAAGACAATGGATAAAATACTTCGAAAATAACCGAAGGAAGATTCGATAGGGAAAGAAAGTGGTGAAGTTATGAAACTGTTATTCAAACAAAGATTGTTTTCGTGGTTTGACAGCTATGATATTTATGATGAGTCCGGTAATACTGTTTATGTAGTAAAAGGTCAGTTATCCTGGGGACACAAACTTATTATTTATGATGTTCATGGAAATGAAGTAGGAACGGTTGTTGAAAAAGTTCTTACATTTCTTCCTAAGTTTGAGATTTATAAAGAGGGCAGTTATATCGGCTGTTTAAGCAAAGAATTTTCACTTTTGACACCACGCTATAATATCGATTACAACGGATGGCATATTGATGGAACAATTATGGAATGGGAATATAATATTCTTGATCAAAGTGGTTATCAGATCGCAAGTATCAGCAAAGAATTGCTGCGCATGACAGATACCTACGTCATTGACGTAAGAGATTCTGAAAATGCATTAGAGGCATTAATGTTTGTGCTGGCAATGGATGCAGAAAAATGTTCCAGAAATTAGAAGGGATTAAGGGGATTTGGTTGGTGTAATAAGGACATCGAAGCTGTCTTTGAATTAGTATCAGAATATGCCCCAACTGGCAACTAGACTCAGGCTATTTTCAAAAATGTGGAAAATAAATTGGGAAATGAGAATTCCCTAATTTGTTTTGAAAAAGGGAGGATAACAATGCCGGATTCTAATATTATTATGTATACAACGGAAGATGGATTGACTAAAATTGAAACAACCTTTGAAAATGATACGGTATGGTTATCTATTGATCAAATGGCGGAACTTTTCCAAAGAGATAAAAGTGTCATTGGTAAACATGTAAGAAACATATTCAAAGAAGGTGAGCTGGTGAAAGAATCAGTTTGGGCAAAATTTGCCTATACTGCTTCTGATGATAAAGTTTATCAAGTTGATTATTATAATTTGGATGTAATAATTTTGGTTGGATATAGAGTAAAGTCTCATCGCGGAACTCAATTTCGTATTTGGACAACAGGAATTTTAAAAGAATATATGAAAAAGGGATTTGCATTAGATGATGAGCGATTGAAAAACCTTGGCGGTGGAAATTATTTTGATGAATTGTTATCTCGCATTCGGGATATTCGTTCTTCAGAAAAAGTTTTCTGGAGAAAAGTGTTGGAGATATATGCAACAAGTATCGATTATGATCCGAAAGCAGAAAGTTCAATTATATTTTTTAAACAGGTTCAAAATAAAATGCACTGGGCCGCACATAAGCATACCGCAGCAGAGATTATATACCAAAGAAAAGCAACGGTGCTAGGTTAAGAATTTGATTATAGACCAGAATTAAAAGCCATTTCAGAAAAATTAAAAATGATTTTGCTAATAAATCAAAACGAAATTATAGGAAACGAAAATTCTCAATTATTAAAAATTAAAGAGTTTATTGCGCAGTGGGAAAAGATAAAAACAGAGGAATATCATCCAGCTCATGGTGGATTTCCTTTTTCATATGTATCATGACCCCAATACGATCAATGGATGGCGGAAATAAATATTGTAAATGAAAGGGTGCTAAGTGACCATCCATTGAAGGTGGCAAAAATTGAAGTAGCACGTTTTATAGAAAAGTTTGGTTTAGAAGCAAATTTTGATGTACAATATGCTGTGGTATTTTCGGAAGTGGTATATATAGCTATGGACGATGCCGGAGCATAGAAAACAGAACTTGCTAGAGAGATGAAAAGTATAGGTTTAGAAGTTGACATGAACAAATTGTAATAAAATGTACATACCAGTTGGTTTTACAAGAATCAACTGGGTATTTTTATACCTAAATTTTCGTACATAGCCATTCCCAACAAAGGAGTGGCTATTAAATTTGAGAAGAAAGGAGGAAGTCATTATGTCAAGATGTAAAGTGATTGCGATTGCGAATCAGAAAGGAGGCACAGGGAAAACAACGACAAGGGTAAATCTTGGAGTGGGATTATGCCATGGATAAACAAGCAAGTAGACCGAAACAAAAGAATCTGACACCAGTGGCGTCAAATAAGTTTGGGTTACGAATAAATGAAGAATTAGGGCGGTAAGTTGGAGAGAGCAGAGAGACAATACGTCGTTTTATTCGTTTAACAAATCTTATCCCGGAGTTGTTGGAGTTATCGTATCTGTCAGAAGAGGAGCAGTCAGATTTATACGAAACGATAAAATCGGAAGATTGTACGCCGAGCTATGCACAGGCAACTAAACTGAGAAAGTTATCGGAATAGGACAGTTTACTTCTAATAAATAAAAAAAGTTTACTTTTACACAATAATAAATTATAATAAATGTGTAAAAGTAAGGTGATGAAAATGAATAAAAAAGAAAAGTTAGACAATATGTTATGTGAAAAGAACGGAGTTCTTAAAACTACTGATGTGATTGAAGCAGGAATTTCAAAGACTTATTTTATGGAATATGCAAAGAAAATGGAATTAGAACGTGTGGCAAAAGGAATTTACTTGTCGCCGGATGCATGGGAAGATCCTTTTTATTTATTACAATCGAGATATCCACAGATTATTTTTTCGCATGAAACTTCGCTTTATTTGTTAGGAATGGCAGAGAGAGAACCGTTACAATTTACGGTTACTGTAAAAGCAGGATATCATGCAAAAAGTATGAAAGAGCAGAAGATAAAAGTATATCGTGTAAAAAAAGAACTTTTAGAGCTAGGGGTAGTAAGTTTAGAATCACCAGAGGGGAATCTCGTGAAAGCATACAATGCGGAACGTACCGTGTGTGATTTATTACGAAGCCGCAGTAATGTAGAGATTCAGGATTTACAGACAGCAATAAGGGAATATCTGCGAAGTAAAGAAAAAAATCTGCCACAACTTATGCGATATGCAAAAGAGTTTCGTGTAGAAAAAATTTTAAGACCATATTTAGAGGTGTTGTTATAATGATTAAAACTTCAAGGCAGTTGAAAGCGTTAGTAAGAAATCTAACAGAGGGAGATAGCTTACAGGCACAGATTATTATGCGTAATTATGTGATGGAGCGTTTCTTAGAACGTATTTCTCTTTCAAAATATAGAAACAATTTTATATTGAAAGGCGGAATGTTAGTATCTGCTATGGTAGGATTGGATACTCGTTCTACAATGGATATTGACACAACCATAAAAAATATGCCGTTATCCGTAGAAAATGCAAAGGAAATGATAGAAGAAATTATTGCAATTCCTATTGATGACGGTATGACATTTTCTATAAAAAGTGTTGGTGAAATTATGGATGAGGCGGAATATAGTGGAGTACGAGCAAATTTGGAGGCTACATTAGAAACAATGCGGACACCATTAAAAGTAGATATTTCTACCGGAGATATTATCACACCGAGAGAAGTATTGTATAATTTTAGGTTGATGTTTGAAGAACGTACAATATCTATTTTAGCCTATAATTTGGAAACTGTGCTTGCAGAGAAAATGGAAACAGTAATAGCAAGAGGTGTAGCGAATACAAGATTGAGGGATTACTATGATCTGCATATTTTACAGAATGAATATACCCATGCGATGAACATGGAGCAATTTAAGGCGGCATTTTTAGCAACAAGTAAAAAACGTAATTCTATACAATTGATAACCGAGGGAAATAGGATTTTAAAAGAAATAGCAGATAGTGAAGTTATGCAGGGACTATGGAAAAGTTATCAAAAGAAATTCAGCTATGCGGAAGATATCAGTTGGGAAATGGTAATGGATAGCATTGAAAAATTATTTGAGCAAGCATTACAATAGACAAAAAAGAACAAACATTCGATTTTGTTCTATACTTTTATTTTATAGTTTGCTATAATAGAAAAAGAATAAAGATAATATATAAAGTTGTTATCAAAATATAAAGTTAAATTGGGGAAATAGTATTTCCCTAATTTAAATTGTATAGGAGAATTTCATGGATCATTTTGAATTAATATCAGAATATGCCCCGACCGGAGACCAGCCGCAAGCCATCGAGCAGCTGGTTCAGGGCTTTCAAGAAGGCAACCAATGCCAGACGTTACTAGGGGTTACAGGATCTGGCAAGACATTTACAATGGCGAATGTCATTCAACAATTGAATAAACCAACATTGATCATCGCACACAACAAAACGTTAGCTGCCCAGTTATATGGGGAATTCAAAGAATTCTTCCCGAATAATGCAGTCGAATACTTTGTGTCCTACTATGACTACTACCAACCGGAGGCTTATGTCCCATCTTCGGATACTTATATTGCGAAGGATTCTTCCATTAATGATGAGATTGATAAACTGCGGCATTCCGCAACAGCAGCGCTTTCAGAGCGGCGGGATGTAATTATTGTGGCCAGTGTCTCATGCATTTACGGACTTGGTTCTCCAATTGATTATCAGGAGATGGTAATTTCTCTCCGACCGGGCATGATCAAAGATCGGGATGAAGTTGTGAAGAAGTTGATCGAGATTCAATACGACCGAAATGACATTGATTTTAAGCGCGGAACGTTTCGGGTTCATGGAGATGTGTTGGAAGTCATTCCGGCAGTGACGGAGGGAGTTGCGTATCGAATTGAGTTTTTCGGGGATGAAGTGGATCGAATTACAGAAGTGGATGTGCTGACAGGAGAAATCAAAGCATCACTGAATCATGTGGCAATTTTTCCGGCATCTCATTATGTTGTGTCTCAAGAAAGTATGAATCGTGCGATCAGTGAAATTGAAGAAGAACTGGAGGAGCGGATTCGCTATTTCAAGGGAGAGGATAAGCTTCTGGAGGCACAAAGAATTTCTGAGAGAACGAATTTCGATATTGAAATGATGCGTGAAACAGGATTTTGTTCCGGAATTGAGAACTATTCCAGACATTTGACCGGGCTTGCACCGGGGCAGCCGCCACACACGCTGATTGATTATTTTCCGGATGATTTTCTTATGATCATTGACGAATCTCATAAAACGATTCCTCAGATTGGAGGTATGTACCACGGTGATCAGTCGCGAAAGACAACGCTTGTAGATTATGGTTTCCGACTTCCGTCTGCAAAGGATAACCGTCCTTTGAATTTTGAGGAGTTTGAGGAAAAGATTGATCAGATTTTATTTGTATCAGCAACACCGGGACAATATGAGGAAGAACATGAACTTCTGCGGGCAGAGCAGGTAATCCGGCCAACAGGACTTCTGGATCCAAAGGTTGACGTGCGTCCGGTGGAAGGACAGATTGATGATTTGATCGGTGAAGTGAATCAGGAGATTGCTAAGAAGAATAAAGTATTGATTACGACATTAACGAAACGAATGGCGGAAGATTTGACAGATTATATGAGAGAACTTGGAATCCGCGTTCGCTATCTGCATTCCGATATTGACACGTTGGAACGAAGTGAGATTATTAGAGATATGCGTCTTGATGTGTTTGACGTGCTTGTGGGAATTAATCTTTTGAGAGAAGGTCTTGACATTCCGGAAATTACGCTTGTTGCAATTCTGGATGCAGATAAAGAGGGCTTCCTGCGTTCAGAAACTTCACTTGTACAGACGATTGGCCGTGCGGCGAGAAATGCGGAAGGTCATGTTGTGATGTACGCAGATCATATGACAGATTCGATGAAGAAGGCAATCAGTGAGACGGAGAGAAGAAGAGCAATTCAGATTGCGTATAATGAAGAACATGGAATTACCCCACAGACGATTAAGAAATCTGTGCGTGATCTGATTAGCATTTCCAAGAAGGTTGCAGCAGAAGAACTGAAAATGGAAAAAGATCCGGAATCTATGAGTGAGAAAGAGCTGGAGAAGCTGATTAAGGATCTTGAAAAGCAGATGAAGAAGGCGGCAGCTGAATTGAATTTTGAGGCGGCGGCTGAATTGAGAGATAAATTAATTGAGTTAAAACAGATGTTGAAAGGATAAGAAATATGCCGAAAGAGAATAGACAGTATATTAAGATCAGAGGTGCTAATGAACATAATTTGAAAAATATTGATCTGGACATTCCGAGAAATGAACTTGTGGTATTGACTGGTCTATCAGGTTCAGGAAAATCTTCGTTGGCATTTGACACCATTTATGCAGAAGGACAGCGAAGATATATGGAGTCACTGTCTTCCTATGCGCGGCAGTTTCTCGGACAGATGGAGAAACCGGATGTGGAAAGCATTGAGGGATTGTCGCCGGCGATTTCGATCGACCAGAAATCAACAAACAGAAATCCTCGTTCAACAGTGGGAACTGTCACAGAGATTTATGATTATTTTCGACTATTATATGCACGCATTGGAATTCCTCACTGTCCAAAATGCGGAAAAGAGATTAAAAAACAGACGGTAGATCAAATGGTAGATCAGATCATGGAACTTCCGGAACGGACGAAGATACAGGTGCTTGCACCCGTTGTACGCGGCAGAAAGGGAACCCATGCGAAACTGTTTGAGCGGGCGAAAAAGAGCGGATATGTCCGAGTAATGGTTGATGGGAATCTGTATGAGCTGTCAGAAGAGATCAGTCTGGATAAGAATATTAAACATAATATTGAAATTGTAGTAGATCGACTTGTCATAAAAGAAGGGATTGAAAAACGTCTGACGGATTCTGTGGAAAATGCACTGGAACTGGCAGAGGGACTGTTGGTCATTGATGTTCTGGATGGAGAAAAAATGAATTTCAGCCAAAGTTTTTCATGCCCGGACTGTGGAATCAGTGTAGATGAGATTGAACCACGCAGTTTTTCTTTCAATAATCCATTTGGCGCTTGTCCGGAATGTTTCGGACTCGGATATAAGATGGAATTTGACATAGATCTGATGATTCCGGATAAGTCCTTGTCTATTCTGGATGGAGCGATTCAGGTAATGGGCTGGCAGTCCTGTGCGGATAAAGGAAGCTTTACAAGGGCAATTTTGGATGCATTGGCAAAAGAATATGAATTTGATCTTGGAACGCCGTTTGAACAGTATCCGAAGGAAGTTCAAGATGTGTTAATTTATGGAACGAATGGAAAAGAAGTCAAAGTCTATTATCGTGGTCAGCGGGGAGAAGGTGTTTATGATGTGGCGTTTGAGGGCCTAATCAAAAATGTAGAACGCCGTTATCGGGAAACAGGTTCCGAAACAATGAAAGCAGAATATGAGACATTCATGCGGATCACTCCGTGTCATGCCTGCAAAGGACAGAGATTGAAGCCGGCGGCACTGGCTGTTACCGTTGGCGGGAAAAATATTTATGAGGTAACATCACTTTCGATTGAAAAATTACAGGAATTTCTGGAAACACTGGAATTAACTGAAACACAGAAACTGATCGGAGGACAAATTTTAAAAGAAATCAAGGCAAGAATTAGTTTCTTAATGGATGTGGGGCTAGACTATCTTACGCTAACGAGGGCAACGGGGAGTCTCTCAGGAGGCGAAGCACAGAGAATCCGGTTGGCAACACAGATTGGATCGGGGCTTGTAGGAGTTGCATACATTCTTGATGAGCCAAGTATTGGGCTTCATCAGAGAGATAATGATAAATTATTAAAGACATTGAAACATTTACGGGATCTTGGCAATACTCTTATTGTAGTAGAACATGATGAAGATACGATGCGGGAGGCGGATTATCTTGTGGATATCGGACCGGGAGCAGGTGAGCATGGTGGAAAGGTAGTTGCTGCCGGAACAGCAGAAGAAGTGATGGCGAATTCAGACTCAATTACAGGAGCATATCTTAGCGGAAGAATTAAGATTCCGGTTCCGGCAGAACGCAAAGCACCGACTGGATTTTTGAAAGTAACAGGCGCAGCAGAAAACAACCTGAAAGGAATCAGTGTGGACTTTCCGCTTGGGGTAATGACTTGTGTGACTGGAGTTTCCGGTTCCGGAAAGAGTTCACTTGTAAATGAAATTCTGTATAAACGTCTTGCGAGAGAATTGAATCATGCGAGAACGATTCCGGGAAAACATAAAGATATGAAGGGACTGGATCAGGTAGATAAGGTGATTGCGATTGATCAGTCTCCGATCGGTCGTACACCGAGATCAAATCCGGCAACGTATACAGGGGTGTTTGATCTGATCCGGGATTTATTTGCAGCGACACCGGATGCGAAGGCAAGAGGTTATAAAAAAGGAAGATTTAGTTTCAATGTGAAAGGCGGCCGCTGCGAGGCATGCAGTGGTGACGGAATTCTTAAAATTGAGATGCATTTCCTTCCGGATGTTTATGTACCATGTGAAGTATGTGGTGGAAAACGCTATAATCGTGAGACGCTGGAAGTAAAGTATAAAGGAAAAAGCATTTATGATGTACTGGATATGACAGTAGAGGAAGCTATGACATTCTTTGAACCTGTGCCTAGTATTCGAAGAAAGATCGAGACACTGTATGACGTGGGACTTGGTTATATACGTCTTGGACAGCCATCTACCACATTATCCGGAGGAGAAGCACAACGAATTAAGCTTGCAACAGAGCTTAGCCGGCGCAGTACCGGAAAGACCGTTTATATTTTAGATGAACCTACGACAGGATTACATTTTGCAGATGTACACAAGCTGACAGAAATTCTTCGAAGACTGTCGGGAGACGGCAATACGGTAATTGTAATTGAACATAATCTGGATGTAATTAAGACAGCAGATTATATCATTGATATGGGGCCGGAAGGCGGAGATAAAGGCGGCACTGTGATTGCAAAGGGAACACCGGAGGAAGTGGCAGAAAATCCGGCGTCACATACGGGAAGATATATCAAAGCAATTCTAAAAAAATCATAAATACCGGCAAATGCAGGAAAAAGACTTTGCATTTATAACAAAGTCGATTATAATGAAATATGCGTAATTACTTGGAATTCGCGGGAAGAAAGATATTTGCGAAAGGGGAAATGATATGTCAGTAGATATCGGAATCGATTTGGGGACTGCGAGTATTCTTGTATACGTGAGAGGAAAAGGTGTAGTGCTGAAGGAACCTTCAGTAGTTGCATTTGACAGAGATACAAATGAGATCAAGGCCATTGGTGAGGAAGCGCGGATGATGCTTGGACGAACACCGGGTAATATTATTGCGGTAAGACCGCTCCGTAAGGGAGTGATCTCAGATTATACAGTAACAGAGAAGATGATTAAGTACTTTGTGCAGAAGTCGCTTGGCAAACGAACGTTGAAGAAACCCCGCATCAGTGTATGTGTACCAAGTGGAGTAACAGAAGTGGAGAAGAAAGCTGTAGAGGAGGCAACCTATGCAGCAGGAGCGAGAGAAGTCTATTTGATCGAGGAGCCGGTGGCAGCCGCTATTGGCGCCGGAATTGATATTTCGAAACCTTGCGGTAATATGATTGTAGATGTTGGGGGTGGAACATCGGATATTGCCGTCATTTCGCTCGGAGGAACTGTTGTGAATCGTTCGCTCAAGATTGCAGGAGATGATTTTGATGATGCCATCGTACGCTATATGAAGAAACAGCATAATTTACTGATCGGTGAACGAACAGCAGAGGAAATGAAGATTAAGATTGGTACAGTCTGTCCATTTGCGGAAGAAAGTGTGATGGAAGTCCGCGGAAGAAATCTGATCACGGGGCTTCCGAAGACGGTAGAAGTTACTGCTTCCGAGACAGAAGAAGCGCTTCGTGAAGCCGCGCTTCAGATTGTGGAGGCAGTAACCGGAGTGCTGGAACAAACACCGCCGGAATTGTCGGCAGATATTCTTGATCGGGGAATTGTGCTGACCGGGGGCGGAGCGATGCTTCGCGGGCTAGAAGGACTGATTGAAGAAAAGACAGGAATCCATACAATGACTGCAGAAGAACCAATGCAGGCGGTTGCAGTTGGAACAGGTCAGTTTGTGGAATTCATGGGAGGACGAAAAGGCATTTAAGTGAAAGAGGGTGGATACCCTCTTTTATGCTGTACGAAAGGATATGGAACATGGAAAATCTAAGTGGTTATGTAGAGCATATTGTGTTTCGGAATGAAGATAATGGATATACCGTATTTCAGCTTGTAAGCGATGACGGGGAGCTTACCTGTGTCGGAACATTTCCTTATATAAATGAAGGAGAAATGCTGGATGTATCTGGTGAATATACAACGCATGCAGTGTATGGAACACAGCTGAAAGTACTGTCCCATAAGATAAAGGAACCAGAGGATCTGCTTTCGATTGAGCGATATCTTGGTTCAGGGGCGATTAAAGGACTGGGAGCAGCATTAGCGTCCAGAATTGTGCGGAAGTTTAAAGAAGATACATTTCGCATTATCGAAGAGGAACCGGAACGGTTAGCAGAAGTGAAAGGAATCAGTGAGCGAAAGGCGAGAGAAATTGCAGAGCAGGTAGAGAGTAAAAAAGATATGCGAAAAGCAATGATCTACTTACAGAAATATGGCATTTCCACTGCGCTGGCAGCGAAGATTTATCAGCAGTATGGACTCAATGTATATAGGGTTCTGGAGGAAAATCCATATCGTCTGGCAGATGACATCCAGGGAGTCGGTTTTCGCACAGCAGATGAGATTGCGTCGAGAATTGGGATTCACACGGATTCAGATTACCGTATTCGCAGCGGAATTTTTTATACACTTTTGCAGAGTGTTTCGGAAGGGCATGTATATTTGCCGGAAGAAGTGCTTCTTAGAAGAGCCAGCGATTTGTTAGAAGTTGGAATTCAGGATATTGAGAAATACTTGATGGATCTTTCTATGGAACGAAAGATTGTTTTGAAGCGTGTACAAAATGGAGAAGATTCTTACGGAAATCCGATCGAAGAAGTTCGGGTGTATGGAGCTAATTATTATTATATGGAGCTGAATACAGCAAAAATGCTGCATGACTTGAATGTGAATGCGGATATTATGGATCTTGTTATCGAAAATCGTCTTCGCAAGGTAGAAGAAAATGCCGATCTAAAATTGGAAGAAACTCAGCGGGAGGCAGTGATAGAAGCTGTAAAACACGGTGTTTTTATTCTGACAGGAGGACCGGGTACGGGAAAGACGACAACGATTAATGCGATGATACGCTATTTTGACAGCGAAGGTCTGGAGATTTCACTGGCCGCACCAACCGGGAGAGCAGCAAAACGGATGACAGAAACAACAGGTTACGAGGCGCAGACGATTCACAGATTGTTGGAAATCAGCGGGAATCCGGAAGAAGATGGAGGACATAGTGGATTTTCCAGAAATGAAGAAAATCCGCTGGAGGCAGATGTGATTATCATTGATGAAATGTCTATGGTAGATCTGCCGCTCATGCATGCGCTGCTAAAAGCAATTGTTGTAGGAACAAGACTGATTTTGGTGGGAGACAGGAATCAGCTTCCGTCTGTAGGTCCGGGAAGTGTGCTGAAAGATTTGATCCATTCAGAACAATTTCCTGTTGTGGAATTAAAAAAAATCTTTCGACAGGCCAGTGAGAGTGATATTGTTATGAATGCTCATAAAATCAATTTTGGAATTCCATTGACACTGGATAATAAGAGCAGAGATTTCTTTTTCCTGAGAAGGCAAGATGCGAATACGATTATCGCGGTAACGATCGCATTGATCCAGAAAAAACTTCCGAAATATGTCCAGGCAGATCCGTATGATATTCAGGTTATGACACCGATGAAGAAAGGACTTCTCGGAGTTGAGCGGCTGAATAAAATCTTACAGCAGTATTTGAATCCGCCGGATAAATCGAAGGAAGAAAAAGAATTTGGGGATAAATTGTTTCGTGTTGGTGATAAAGTCATGCAGATTAAGAACAATTACCAGTTAGAGTGGGAAGTGGCAACAAAGTTTGGTCTTGTCATCGATAAAGGAATGGGTGTGTTTAACGGAGATATGGGAGTGATTACTGCAATTAATCATTATACAGAGACACTCACGGTAGAATATGATGAAAAGCGGAAGGTAGAGTATTCTTTTAAAAATCTGGAAGAACTGGAACTGGCTTATGCAATTACGATACATAAAGCGCAGGGAAGCGAATATCCGGCGGTTGTGATTCCTCTTTTACCGGGGCCGCGCCAGCTATATCATCGAAATCTGCTGTACACGGCAGTTACCCGCGCAAGAAAGTGCGTCACACTTGTGGGAAGTGAAGAGGCACTTCAGAACATGATTCAGAATACAAGCGAGCAGCAGAGATATACGTCTCTTGATCGCTGTATTCAGGAAATGAACGGCGTCTTAGAAGTATAAGTGAAATTACAATACCATTTAGCAGAATTGTTGTATCCCCATCGTTGCCCGTTTTGTGATGAGACAGAACCAAATGAGCTTTGCGATCGCTGCAGTGAAAAGCTGGAGTGGGTTCAGGAGCCACGTTGTTGTAAATGTGGAAAACCGATACCGGACGAACAGCAGGAATACTGTTTTGACTGTAAAAAGCGCAAAAAGAGTTTTGAGGAAGGACGGAGTCTCTGGGTACATAAACCTCCGGTCAGCGATGCACTTTATCGCTTTAAATATAAAAACCAGAGATACTATGGCTCGTATTTTGCAAAAAGTCTATGGGAAAGGTATGCAGAGGAGATGCAAAGATGGAAACCGGACGTAATCATACCGGTCCCGGTTCACCGGAAAAGATATCGAAAGCGGGGATACAATCAAGCAGCAGTGATCGCAAAACAACTGTCGCGTATCTCACAAATTCCGCTGGATGAGAATGTCGTCATTCGAGTGGAAGATACGAAACCGTCAAAAGAGCTTGATCCGGCAGAGCGTACAGAAAATCTTCGGAGGGCATTTGTGATTGATGAGCAGATCAAAAAATATAAAAGAGTATTGCTTCTGGATGATATTTATACAACTGGTGCGACAATCGACACGATTTCCGGAAAAATGCACAAAAAAGGCGTAGAAAGAGTATATTTTTTAACTATAAGTATTGGACAAGGTTTCTAACTATATGATATACTACAATGAGGAAAGAACGAACATTGAGGTGAAACTATGCTGAATGAAGAACGAGTAAAGCTAATGACGCGGATGGCCGCTTATGAGCAGAAACAAGGTCAGGAAGATTTCAAAATCAGTGCCTATTTTAGAAAAGATTATGCAGGATGGAATGTGATCTGGACATTCATTTGGGTAACGATCGGTTATATGATTCTGCTTGCTCTGTTAGGAGTAGTGTTTGCAGAGAAAATTATGGAACATTTGAGTCTGCAGGGAATGATTGTGATAGCAGGCGGTATCATTATAGGATATCTGCTTCTTATCGTTTGCTATGGAATTATCAGCAGTCAGCTCTATAAGAAGCGCCATGACCAGGCGAGAGAGCGGGTAAAGCGCTATAATCGGGATTTGAATCTTTTGAATAAGATGTATAAAAAGGAGAAAAGGTAGATGAGTAATTTATTAGTTTGGAAAGAGAAGCTTCAGCGTCTGTACGCGAAATATTCCTTTTACATTGATAAGGCCATTCAATTTGCACTTGCGTTTCTGACATTTTGGTTTGTCAGTACGAAGCTTGGGTATATGAAGCCGCTTGCACAGCCGGTTGTTATGGTGGTACTGGCGGTTGTATGCGCATTTTTGCCAACGGTATTTACCGTGCTTGCAGCAGCCGGTTTAACGATTGCCCATCTGTTTTCACTTTCACTTGGGATTGCAGCTACAGCTTTGGCAATATTTGTTCTTATGTTTATCTTTTACTTTCGATTTGCACCAAAGACAGGCGTGATTATTTTGCTTGTTCCGATTGCATTTGCATTTAAAATCCCATACGTGATTCCGATTGTATGGGGATTGATCGGTACACCGACAGCGGTTCTTCCAATCGCGCTTGGTGTGATCACATATTACATGGTTACTTATGTCAATGAATCAGCTACGGTTCTGAAAGGTCTGGAAGGCGGAATGATGCAGCAGATAACAGTATTTCTGCAGAAAGCATTCTCAAATAAAGAAATGTGGATTATGATCGCAGCATTTGGAATCTGTCTGCTTGCTGTGTACGGAATCAGAAGACTGGCGGTAGATCATGCATGGGAAATAGCAATTGTTTCCGGAATTGTTGTTAATATGATCGTGATTGTCGGGGGCGAAATCATTTTAAATATCAACACGTCCTATGTAGAACTGATTGTTGGCTGCCTTGTGGCGGGAGCGATTGGGTTTCTGATAGAATTTTTTGTATTTGCGGTTGATTATACGAGAACAGAACGTCTTCAGTTTGAAGATGATGAATTCTATTATTATGTGAAGGCAGTTCCAAAGATTCAGATTGCACCACCGGAGAAAACGGTAAAGACAATTAATGAGCGACAGGAAACGGCATCTTTGGGAGAAGCAGAGGGCAAAGATGCGGTAAAGACATCCCGGGTTCGGAGAAAAGAATCTTCAGGAAAGAAACCGGAGGGAACTGCGGCAGCATCTCAAAAGAAAGGCGGGACTGAGAAGAAAGAAGTTTCTCAGGAAACTCTGACAGTAAGTCAGGCAGAAGAAATGCTTCTTGCCAAGAGCCTTCAGGAAGAATTAGATATTCAAAATATTGTAAATGAATCATTAAAAGAAACAAAATAAAACAAATCAAAATAAAATAATAGGGGAGGTGACAACAATGCAGCAATGGCTGGCCAACGGAATTTCATTTCCGAATATTAGAATTACAGATATTCTTGAGATTATTATTATTGCGGTAATCGTTTATGAGATTATGGTATGGATTAAAAGCACAAAGACATGGATGCTTTTGAAAGGACTTATGGCGCTTGGGTTATTTATACTAATTGCGTATCTCCTTAATCTTCATACAATTTTATGGCTGGCAGAAAAATCCATCGCTATTATGGCAACGGCGATTATTGTAGTACTGCAGCCGGAATTGAGGCGTGCATTGGAAAAGCTGGGAGAAAAGAAGTTTATTTCCTCGGTTGTACCGTTTAATCAGACAAAAGAGAATGAACGTTTCAGTGATCAGACAATTAATGCACTTGTGACGGCAGCATTTGCTATGGGACGGGTAAAGACAGGAGCGCTGATTGTTGTCGAACAGGAAATTAAACTTTCAGAATATGAACATACCGGAATTATGATCGACGGTGTTGTATCCAGTCAGCTTTTGATAAATATTTTTGAACACAATACACCGCTTCATGACGGAGCAGTAATTATCCGGGGAGATCGAGTAGTATCGGCGACTTGTTACTTGCCGCTGACAGATAATCTTCGGTTAAGCAAAGATCTTGGAACACGGCATCGCGCAGCAGTTGGAATGAGTGAAGTCAGTGATGCAATGATCATTGCAGTCTCTGAAGAAACCGGCTTCGTTTCGATAGCAATGGGCGGAAAGCTTGATAGAAATGTATCAAAAGAGTATTTGACAGAGCGGTTGATCGCACTTCAGAATAAAACGACAGACAAGAAGGGATTTGCGTTGTGGAAAGGAAGGCGGAAAGATGAAAAAAAGGCTGACAAATAATCTGGCATTGAAACTGGCTGCCCTCGCTTTTGCATTTCTTTTGTGGCTAATTGTTGTGAATGAGATAGATCCGGTAGAACGACGTACTTATTCCAATGTGGTTGTAACGATGCTGCACGACGAGTTGATTCTGAATAAAGGAAATACTTATCGGATTGTCAATGGAAATACAGCGACGGTTACGGTAACAGCTAAGAGAAGTATTTTAGAGAAAATTACCCCGGAGGCGATCCGGGCTACAGCAGATATTAAAGATATCCAACTGTCCTCTTTCGTGCCGATTGAGGTGGCGATTGGAGGATTTGAAGGCGAATACCGGTCAGCGACTGCACTGCCAAACAATGTGGAAATTAAGATTGAGAGCAGCAAATCTACCAAATTCCCAATCAATGTAGAAACAATCGGAACACTGCAGGATGGATATGTGCTGGGAAATCTTGTGGCACAACCGGAGACTGTTCAGATCAGCGGACCGAAATCGTTGATTGGAAGAATCGAAAAAGTTGTAGCAAGAGTTGATATTAATGGTATTTCATCAGACAGCACATTGGAAGCAGAGCTTGTGCTCTATGATGGAGGAGGCAATGTAATTGATCAGACATCACTTGAGACAAATATCGGCGGAGATAAGAAAGTTCGTGTAAAAGTAGAACTGTTATCAACAAAGATGTAGAAGTGAAAGCAGACGTTACAGGAATCAGTCCTGAAATCGGATATAAGATAGGGGATGTTACTTGTGAACCGCAGCGGATCAGTATTGCAGGACTGGAAGAAGATATTGCAGATATTAGCGAAATTACGATTTCTTCTGATATGCTGTTAGCAGATAATATTAGTGAAAAGACAGAAGAAACCATTGATATTTCCAGCGCGCTTCCGGAAAATATCCGACTTGCCAATGAAAACGAAAAAAATGTTGTAGTGACAATTCGTGTAGAAAAAGCAGGTGTGAAGACTTTTGAAGTACCGATCAACAGTATTACAAAAAACAACGTAAAAGCAGGATATAAAATTGACTTTGGAAATATACAGGAAATTATGCTTCACTTTACCGGGGATGATGCGGCGTTAGAGGCGCTGACACTGGAACAGGTGGAGAAGAGAGTTTCCATTGATCTGAAAGATTGTACCGAGGAAAAAAGTTATACAGTTCCTGTGACAGTGAATTTGCCGACAGGAGTTTTCATGGCTGAAGATGCATATGTGACATTGAAAATGCAGAAGCAGGAAGAAGAACAAAAGAAGGCAGAATAGGGAGAGGAGAAGCAGCATGGTAAGCCAAAAAGTAGTAATTAAAAATCCAACAGGTCTTCATTTGCGGCCGGCAGGAATATTTTGTAATACTGCGGTAAGATTTCAAAGTTCGATCACATACCGTGTTAGAAATACCACTGCCAATGCAAAAAGTGTTTTAAGTGTGCTTGGTTCCTGTGTAAAGGCAGGAGATGAGATCGAAATCATGTGCAGCGGTCCGGATGAAGCAGAAGCGTTGGATGCAATGGTGCTGGCTGTAAAAAATGGCTTGGGTGAATAGTACTTACCGAGATGATAAAAACTAATAAAAATCAATGAGAATTATATGAGGAGATGCGAAAAGCATCTCCTTATTTGATTGCGGATCTATTCTGGTGCTTATTTCGGTTTGTTGGCTTTAGATGTTATCATTGAAAAAAACACTATTTGGTGTTATAGTAATATGAGGCTAATTGGCGAAAGCGATAGCCGATTGAGAGCAAAAGAAATCAATAGAAATACAATTTTAAAAGGAGAAATCAGATGAACAAAGCGACACTGGTAATTATGGCAGCTGGAATCGGAAGCAGATTTGGCGGCGGAATCAAACAGTTAGAGCCGGTAGGACCAAATGGAGAAATCATTATGGATTACTCTATTTATGATGCAATGGAAGCAGGATTTGATAAAGTTGTTTTTGTGATCCGGAAAGATCTGGAGAAAGATTTTAGAGAAATTATAGGAAATCGCATTGAAAAACGGGTAAAAGTTGCATATGCATTTCAGGAACTGATGGACATTCCGGAGAAATATCAGGAAAAATTTGCCGGAAGAACAAAACCGTGGGGAACCGGACAGGCAATCCTTTGCTGTAAAGATGTGGTAGACACCCCGTTTCTTGTGATTAATGCCGATGATTATTATGGAAAAGAAGCATATCAGGAAGCGTTTCAATATCTGACAGGCAAGAAAAACTGCGAAGAAGGAAAATTGTCAGCATCTATGGTTGGCTTTGTTTTAAAAAATACTCTGAGTGAAAACGGTGGAGTGACAAGAGGCGTGTGTCAGGTTGGACAGGATGACATGCTTTCTAATATAGTAGAAACACATAATATTATCAAAACGCCAGAGGGAGCGATGGTAATCGGGGAGAACGGAATACAGCGAAAGATTGATGTAAATTCCTCTGTATCTATGAATATGTGGGGATTGTATCCGGACTTCTTTGAGGTTCTCGAAAATGGATTTAGAGCATTTCTTGAGGAGACGCCTTCTGACCAACTGAAGAGCGAATATTTACTCCCGACAATTATCGGTGACTTACTTCAGGAAGAAAAAATCAGCGTAAAAGTATTAAAGTCACATGATAAATGGTTTGGCGTGACATATAAAGAAGATAAAGAAGCGGTAGTGAATTCGATTAAAGAGTTAATCGCATCCGGTATTTATCCGGAAATGCTGTAGAATAAGGATAAATACGATGTTAGAGAGAATATGGAAAGCGATCAGAAGAATTTTTGGACCGTTTTTTACGCTGATTATGTTGATTGGGCTGTTTTTGGGCGTAGTTTCTTATTATCTGGCACAATGGGTAATTGATACATGGGGACTTCTGACAATGGATGAAATTGTGTTTCATCTAAAGGTGCCGTTAGAAGGAACAAATGAAGATATGGTTTGGGAAGCAGTCAATCTTTGTGTACCGGTAGCAATTGTGGCAGTACTGACACTTCTGATTGTCTGGATTGCCGTACGAAAAAGAAGAGTAACAAAATATCTTGTTTGGATCGGAGTAATGTCATTTGCAGTCTTTCTTGTAAAGCATTCGGTTGACTATATTTGGGAAGAACTGAGTGTGGATGATTATTTAAAAAGTCAGAAAACCCAGTCAACCTTTATACAGGATAACTATGTAGATCCGAGAAGTGTACAGATTACATTTCCGGAACAGAAGAGGAATCTCATATATATTTTCCTTGAATCGATGGAGACAACTTATGCATCGAAAGAGGTTGGAGGAGCGTTTGATCAGAACTGCATCCCGGAGTTAACTGCTTTGGCACAGAGTAATATCAGTTTTTCTAATACGCAGGGACTTGGAGGAGGATATGCAGCGACCGGCGCAACGTGGACGATGGGAGCAATGTTTGCACAGACCTCAGGACTTCCGTTATCGATTCCGATTGACGGAAATGCAATGGACACGCAGGCAAGTTTTCTTCCGGCAGTCAGCAGTATTGGAGATATTCTGGAAGAGCAGGGGTATCGTCAGACGCTGTTGATTGGTTCAGATGCATCCTTTGGCGGAAGAAGAAATTATTTTTCCAGTCATGGAAATTATGAAATGCTGGATTTTAATGAAGCAGCGGCAAAGGGACTTATTCCGCCGGGCTATAAAGTCTTCTGGGGATATGAAGATCAGCGTTTATTTGAGATTGCAAAACAAAAACTGGCAGAATTATCCGCGAGTCCGGAGCCGTTTAATTTGACAATGCTGACAGTAGATACACATTTTGAAGATGGGTATACATGCGAACTTTGCCGAAACGATTATCCGACAGTATATCAGAATGTAATGGCTTGTTCCAGCAGACAGGTTGCAGAGTTTGTAAGTTGGATTCAACAGCAGCCATTCTATGCCAATACAACAATTGTCATTTCAGGAGATCACTTGACAATGAAAAATCTGGAAACAGATTTCATGAAAATGATTCCGGAAGATTATTCCAGAAGAGTGTATAATGCATTCATTAATTCTGCCGCAGTACCGGTAAATTTAATGAATCGGGAATTTACAACAATGGATATGTTTCCGACAACCCTTGCAAGTCTTGGAGTAACGATAGAAGGGGATCGACTGGCGCTTGGAACAAATCTTTTTGCATCAATTCCGACAAGAACAGAAGAAGTGGGAATTGAGATGGAAGAAAAAGAGTTGCAGAGAAATTCATCGTTCTGGGATAATTTTACGAGGGATATTGAATAAAAAAAGTATTAAAATATGAGGTATAACCGTGAAGATATTAGTAGCAGGACAACATTTTTATCCTGAAAATTTTAGAATCAATGATCTTTGTTTTGAATTGGTAAAACGAGGACATGAAGTGACTGTTTTGACCGGACTTCCAAACTATCCGGAAGGAAAAGTTTTAAAAGAATATAAGTGGTTTCGGAACCGAAAGCAGACGATTAATGGCGTGAAAATAATACGATGTTCTTTAATTGGAAGAGGGAAAAGCACGCTGCGGATGGCGTTAAATTATGCTTGGTTTTTTACTTTTGGGTCATTAAAAGCACTTTTTGTAAAAGGAAAGTATGATCTTGTATATGTATACCAGACGTCTCCAATTACAATGGCATGGCCGGCAATCGTATTAAAGAAAATGAAAAAAATCCCATTAGTGATTCATTGTCTTGATCAATGGCCGATCAGTGTTACAACCGGTCCTATCTCGAAAGAGAGTAAAATTTATAAAATATTGTCAAAAATCAGCATCTGGACATATCGTCAAGCAGATGTAATTACTATTAGTTCAAAATCTTTTCAAAAATATTTTGAAAATGAGCTAAGAATTTCTTCTGAGGAAAAAGGTCTAATCTATTATCCATCTTATGCAGAAAATACGTATCAAAATATGAAATTTGTTGATAATAAAATGTTTGATATTGTATTTGCAGGGAATGTGGGACCAGCACAGAGTTGTGAGACGATTGTGGAATGTGCAGAGTTATTGAAAGAAAAACAAGATATACATTTTCATATTGTTGGCGATGGATTGAGCAGAGAAGCATGTGAAAAGAGCGCTAATGAAAAAGGGTTGAAGAATATCACATTTCATGGAATGCATAAATTAGAGGAAATGCCAAAATATTATTCGCTTGCTGATGCATTTATCATAACAATGGTAGATAATGAAGTAGTGAATAGTACACTCCCGGCGAAAATTCAGTCATATATGTTAGCAGGCAAACCTATTTTTGGCGCAATCAGCGGAGAAGTGAAAGAAGTAGTAGAAGAAGCAGAGTGCGGCAAATGTACAATTTCCGGAAATGCAGAAGAGTTGGCGCATCTGATAGAGCACTATTATCAGAATGCTGATTTACTAAAACAGTGGGGAGAAAATGGATTAAAATACTATCAGAAGCATTTTGAAAAAGAAAAATGTATATCGGATTTAGAAAAAATTTTCGGGGACATTATTGGAAAGAAAAAAGAGTCATATGCAAAAACAAGATAATTTAAAGAAAAACTATATATGGAACACACTAGGTACTACCTTTTTATCTTTTAATTCATTGTTATTTATGATTATTGTTACCAGGATTAATGGGATTGAGGATGGAGGTATCTTTAGCTTTTCTTATGCATCGGCGTGTATTGTCAATGCAATTGCGCTGTTCTGCGGTCGAACCTATCAGGTGACAGATGATAATAAGGAAGTTTCAGAAGCTACCTATATTAATACGAGAATTTTGACATGTGTGATAGGAACAGTATTATCTCTGGGCTTTGTGTTAATAAATCATTATAATCCAGGAAAAGCAAGTATATTTTTGGCTTTATGTGTTCTTAAATGTATAGAAGCGTTAAGTGATGCCTTTTATGGAGTTTTACAAAAAAGAGAATTGCTTTATATAGCTGGGAAATCTATGACCTACAAATCCTTGCTTGGTCTCATTGGATTCGGAATCATTGATTTTTATACTCGTAATTTATATATGAGCTGTATGTTTCTGGTTGTATTAAATATAGTTTTTCTTATTACATATGAAGGCAGACATGCGCACAAATATGTAAAATTTCAGTATGGTCTGAAAAAAAGAGAAAGCTTGACTTTGATTAAAAGGTCATGGTATACATTTGCATTTACATTAATTATTACATTAATTATTAATATTCCGAGATATATTATAGACCGATTGTTAGATAGCGAAGCACAGGCCATTTATGGGATTTTGAGTATGCCGGCTACATTTATTATGTTGTTTGGACAGTTTGTGCTACAGCCTTCGTTGACAAGTCTGGTTGAACACCGGGAAAAAGGTTTAAAAATAGAATTTCAGAGAACCGTCAGAAGGATTGTTTTAAGCATTTTTGGAGTACTGATTATTGTTCTTCCGGCAGCATATTATATCGGAGTCCCTTTGCTGGGGATGATTTATGGTGTTGATTTATTTGCATATCGCTGGCTTCTTTTGGGAGTGATTGTTGGAGGGGCTTTTTATGCTTCTTCGACAGTGCTGCTGAATGCTTTGATTACGATGCATAGTACAAAAATTCAATTAATATTGCAGTTATGTATGTTTGCAGTCAGTTTAGTGATATCGATTAGCGTAATTCAATGGAAAGGTTTAGTAGGAAGTATTGTAAGTTATATGTTAATACTTATACTGCAATTCATAAGTTATTTTATATTGTATGAAATAGAATTAAGAAAAAGTTTCAAGAAAGAATAATTGTATCATAAAAGGAGAGTGAAAAATATGTTTGAAGGAGCAACATTATTAATTACTGGTGGAACAGGATCATTTGGAAATGCGGTTTTAGACAGATTTTTAGAGACAGATATTAAGGAAATTCGGATATTTTCCAGAGATGAGTTAAAGCAGGATGATATGAGACACTATTATCAGAGAAATTTTCCGGAAGTGAGCGATAAGATTAAATTCTATATTGGAGATGTAAGAGATCTGCAAAGCGTAAAGAATGCTATGCACGGGGTTGATTATATTTTTCATGCTGCAGCGCTGAAACAAGTTCCATCTTGTGAATTTTTCCCAGTTGAGGCAGTAAAAACAAACGTGCTGGGAACGGAGAATGTATTAACAGCAGCAATTGACGCAGGGGTTAAAAAAGTTATTTGTCTTTCAACAGATAAAGCAGCTTACCCGGTAAATGCTATGGGAACAAGCAAGGCGATGATGGAAAAAGTGATTGTTGCCAAATCACGGACAGTTGCTCCGGAAAAGACGGAGATCTGCTGTACAAGATACGGAAATGTAATGTGTTCAAGAGGTTCTGTAATTCCATTGTTTATTAATCAGATCAAGGAAGGAAAAAACCTTACAGTTACAGAACCGACAATGACAAGATTTATTATGAGTCTGGAAGAAGCTGTTGAGCTAGTTGTATTTGCGTTTGAAAATGGAAACAGTGGGGATATTCTTGTTCAGAAAGCTCCGGCATGTACAATTGAAGTTTTAGCACAGGCAGTAAAAGAAGTCTTTCATGCTGAGAACGAAATAAAAATTATCGGAATTCGTCATGGTGAGAAAATGTATGAACGCTGTTGACAAATGAAGAATGTGCAAATGCAATCGATATGGGACAGTTTTATCGAGTACCATGTGATAAGCGAGACTTAAATTATGATAAATATTTTAAAGACGGAGATGTTAAGAGAAATACTTTAACAGAATTTAACTCTAATAATACAGAACTGCTTAGTGTAGAAGAAGTCAAAGAGAAGTTATTGAAGCTTCCATATGTTCAAGAAGAATTAAAACAGTGGGAAGAACTGGGAAAGTAGGAAGAAAATGAAAATTTTGATTACCGGAGCAAAAGGCTTTGTAGGACAAAACTTAGTAGCTACTTTGAAAAATATTCGGGATGGAAAGGATCGTTCTTTTTCTATAAAGAATTGTAAGGAGCCATCAGAAATTGAGATTTTAGAATATGACTTGGGAAATACAAGAGAAGAGTTGGAAGCGTTTTGTCAAGAAGCTGATTTTGTATTTCATTTAGCGGGAGTGAATCGTCCTAAAGATGAGAAAGAGTTCATGGAAGGAAATTTTGGATTTTCGTCAGAATTACTGGAACTTCTTCGAACATATAAAAATAATTGTCCGATTATGCTTTCTTCGTCTATTCAGGCAAGTTTAGAAGGAAGATTTGCAGGAAGTGAGTATGGAAAAAGCAAAAAAGCAGGAGAAGATTTGTTTTTTAATTATGCAAAAGAAACGGGAGCTTCCGTATATATTTATCGCTATCCAAATGTGTTTGGGAAATGGTGCAGACCAAATTATAACAGCGCAGTTGCTACGTTCTGCCACAATATAGCAAATAATCTTCCGATTCAAGTGAACGATCCAAAGGTAGAAATGAGTCTGGTTTACATTGATGATGTAGTGGCTGAGTTGATTGCAGCTTTAAATGGACAGGCGAATGTCAAAGCGGACGGTTATTGCTATGTGCCTACCGTGCATGAAGTCACGCTGGGAGAGATTGTAGAATTATTATATTCTTTTAAAGAAAGCAGAGAAACGAAAGAAGTACCGGATATGACAGAAAACAGTTTTTCAAAGAAATTGTATTCTACTTATCTAAGTTATCTTCCGGAAGATGCATTTGCATATCCTTTGAAGATGAATATTGATGACAGAGGAAGTTTTACAGAGATCCTGAGAACAAAAGAGCGGGGACAATTTTCTGTAAATATTAGTAAGCCGGGAATTACAAAAGGAAACCATTGGCATCACACAAAAAATGAGAAATTTGTTGTTGTCAGCGGAAAAGGTTTGATTCAATTCAGGAAAGTTGGAATCAATCCACAGACAGGAAAAGAATATCCGATTATAGACTATCATGTGAGCGGGGAAAGAATTGAAGTTATAGATATCCCAACAGGTTATACACACAATATTATCAATGAGGGAGATACGGATTTGGTAACGTTCATGTGGTGCAATGAATGTTTTGATCAAGAGAAACCGGATACATTTTTTGAGCAGGTATAGCAGAAGAGGAGAGTATAATGAGTAAGTTGAAGCTAATGACAATTGTTGGAACGAGACCGGAGATTATTCGATTGGCAGCGGTAATAAAAAAATGTGATGTATATTTTGAACAGATTCTTGTTCATACCGGACAAAATTATGATTATTGTTTAAATCAGGTGTTTTTCGATGATCTGGACTCCGTGAGCCGGATTATTATTTGAATGCGGTAGGGGAACATTTGGGAGAGACAATCGGCAATATCATTGCAAGCAGTTATAAATTAATGAGTGAAGTGAAACCGGATGCACTTTTGATTTTGGGAGATACCAACAGCTGTCTTTCAGCAATCGCTGCGAAACGTCTTCACATTCCTATTTTTCATATGGAAGCAGGTAATCGTTGCTTTGACGAATGCCTTCCGGAAGAGACAAATAGAAGAATTGTGGATCATATAGCGGATGTTAATATGTGCTATTCTGAACATGCAAGACGATACTTAAATTCAGAGGGAACTGCAAAAGAAAGAACCTATGTTACGGGATCTCCGATGGCAGAAGTTCTTCATGCTAATTTAGACAGCATTATGCAGTCTGATATTTTAGAAAAACTTGGTTTGGAAGCAGGAAAATATATTTTACTTTCGGCTCACCGAGAAGAGAATATCGATACTGAGAGTAATTTTTTGAATTTAATGAATGCAGTAAATGCAATGGCAGAGAAATATCAAATGCCAATTTTGTATTCTATGCATCCAAGAAGCAAAAAATATATTGAGCAGCGAGGCTTTCAATTCCATGATCTGGTAAAATGTCATGAACCATTGGGATTCCATGATTATAATAAGCTGCAGATGAATGCTTTTGCTGTAGTATCAGATAGCGGTACACTTCCGGAGGAGTCAAGCTTTTTCAATTCACAAGGTTACCCGTTCCCGGCAGTCTGCATCCGTACTTCTACAGAACGACCGGAAGCATTGGATAAAGGAAACTTTATTCTTGCGGGTATTACGACAGAACAGGTGCTGCAGGCAGTAGACACAGCAGTTGAAATGGTGAAAAACGGAGACAATGGATTAGATGTACCGAATTATGTAGATGAGAACGTTAGTACAAAAGTTGTAAAATTGATTCAATCTTATACTGGAGTAGTCAATAAGATGGTATGGCGTAAATATTAGGCAGTTGAGGAAAAAGGATGAAAAAACTAATTATTATACCAGCGTATAATGAGAGTGAAAATATAGTAGGGACAGTAGAAGCAATAAAGAGAGAAGCGCCGGATTTTGACTATGTAATTATCAATGATTGCTCCAAAGACAATACATTAGAAATATGTCATGAGCATGGTTATAATGTTGTTGCATTACCGATCAATCTGGGTATTGGAGGAGCTGTGCAGACAGGTTATCTCTATGCCAAAAGAAATGGATATGATATTGCGGTTCAGGTAGATGGAGACGGGCAGCATGATCCGAAATTTCTGGAAGAAATGGCTGCATATATGGAAAAAGAAAAAGTCAATATGGTGATAGGTTCCAGGTTTATAGAAAAACAGGGATTTCAGTCATCCGGACTTAGACGCGTCGGTATAAAATACTTTACACATTTAATAAAAATACTAACAGGTGTTACGATTACAGATCCGACGTCGGGACTTCGTATGGTTGACAGAGAAATCATAGAAATGTTTGCTGAGGATTATCCAAAAGATTACCCGGAACCGGAAAGTGTAGTTACTGTTCTGAATCGTGGGAAAAAAGTAAAAGAGATACCGGTAATTATGAAAGAACGGTCTGGCGGTGTTTCATCAATCTCTATGAAAAATTCAGTATATTATATGATTAAAGTAAGCATGGCAATTCTGATTGAAAGAATCAGAAAGTATTAGGGAGGTATGAATAATGGATATTAAAATTCAATTGATTGTTGTATTTGGCGCATTATTTTCAATGTCATATCTCCTCAATATGATTCGAAAAAAGAGATTGGAGCTGCGCTATGCACTTTCCTGGCTTGGAGTTGGAGTCAGCGTAATAATTCTGGCATGTTTTCCGGATTTGCTGGCATGGATTGCAGAGAAAATTGGAATTGCCAGTCCGGTAAATATGCTCTTTTTCTTTGGATTCTTGTTTGCACTGGCGATTATTTTAACTTTGACAATGTCGCTTTCAAGAATGTCTATTCGAGTGAAGAACTGGCACAGGAGCTAGCGTTGCTGAGAAAAGATCTGGAGGAAGAAAAATAAATGGATAGAGGAGCAAAAATAAAACAAATCGGTGAGATGGTTTTTCGTTTTCGATATCTTATTGGAGTTTTTCTTTTTATTTTTTTAGTTGCAAACGGACTTCATGGTTCGTCGATGGGATATTATAATGAGATTGTTCAGCCATCAATCCAAAATGATAAATATGAAGAAGTGTGGGGAGAATATAAACCAATTCGGAGTGATGAGTTTATTGTCTCGACACCGGAATGGTTTTCACAATACTTATATAATAAAGAATTTAGTCCAACAAACAACGCACTTATGGCAAAAGAAACTTCAACAGTTCTATTTCCGCCACTTCCAACAAAAACAATCACAGCGTTAGGTTTTCCGCAATTTTGGGGAAGTTTTTTCCTGCCAATGGAACAAGCTTTTTCATTTTATTGGAATTTACCTATTTTTTTGACTTTTTTTGGGGTGTTGGAATTGATGATGATTCTGACAAAAAGAAAAAAAATATACTCGCTACTGGGAGCTGTATTGATCGCATGTTCTCCAACTTTTTTCTGGTGGAATTCATTTTTCATAATGGGATCAGGAAGTATTGCAGCTGTGTGTTTCTATAAATTAGTTACTTCTGATGAAACGAGTAAAAAAGTATTGAGTGCAATTGGACTTGGATGGTCCGGAAGCTGTTACATTTTAACCGTATATCCGGCATGGCAGATACCGTATGGATACCTGTTTCTTGGCATCTTTATTTGGATATTGGTTGACAATAAAGAAAAATTATCATGGAAACGATTCTTATATTTGATAATTTCAGTAGCAATTGTGTGTGCGATTGTTGCTCCGGGACTGATTATGTCACTGGATGTCATAGAAGCGATGGGAAATACGGTATATCCGGGAGAAAGAAGTGCAGTTGGAGGAACTGGCTGGCAATTAAACTTTTACTATTTACTGTCATGGCTATTTGGAAAATATCCGGTTGTGAATTCGTCAGAAGCAGCGCAGTTTATTAGTCTATACCCATTGCCGATTCTTGTGGGAATATATTTATGCATCAAAAACCATATTCAGCATAAAAAAGACAGTCTGCTAACGATATTGGTTACGATAGCAACACTTATGACACTTTGGAACTATGTTCCAATGAAATACCTAAGTAAAATTACGCTTATGTCAATGTCAACACCGGAACGGTCACAGCTGATCGTGAATGTCATTTGTGTAATCTTGTTAATTAAAATTTTGTCAGAGTATGTTTATACGAATAAAAAAAGTGTAAAATACTATCTTGTGTGCGGGCTTTCTTCGTTAGCTGTAGTTTGCGTCGGAATAAAAGCGCTGCAAACGCTGCAGCCAGTATACTTTTCACTGAAAAAGCAAATTTTTGTTTTAGTAATTTTTGGAGTGATTGGATTTTTATTCATGCTGCGTGACAAAAAAGTGAATGGTATTTTGACAACAATTCTCTTAGGAATGTCTGTTATTGTTGTGATTACAGTTCCACCACTGACAAAAGGAACTGGTGTGTTACATGAGAAACCGCTGGCAAAAAAAATGCAGGAAATTAAGACTGCGGATGCAGAAGCAGTGTGGCTGGGGGTTGATTCCGGAATTGCGCTGCAAAGTTACGCATTAGCTAATGGGGTAAGAGTACTAAATTCAGTGAATAATTGTCCGAATTTTGATTTTTGGTACATATTGGATCCTGAGAAGAAACAGGAAGATATATATAATAGATATTCACACATTATGTTGGAATTAACAGAGGACGATACAGAATTGGAACTGCTCCAACCGGATTTGGTGAAAGTCATTATGAATGTAACGCAATTAAAAGAATTGCATGTGGATTATGTGATTTCATTTAATGCAGAATTAGAAAAATACAGTAATACTACCGTTAAATTAACAAGAATTTATTCAGAAGATAACACAAGTATTTATAAAGTAGAATGACATATAAAAGAAAATATGTTATACTACTTTAGATAAAAGTTAAAATACAAGGGAGGAAATAATGAATAAGCTGGTAAAAAAAATAAGTGTGATATTAATGATGTGTATGCTGATTTCTTTTTCTGGAATAGAATCCATGGCGGTAGAAATTTCCGAAAATGATGAGAATAAGACAATTATTTCAGAAGAGGAGAATGAAATCTCATTAGAGCAGGAAGCAGAAGCTACTAATCCTGATGAAAATACTCAAGAAGAAGTAGAAAATTCACAAGAAATATCCGAAAATCAAGAAGAAATAGAGTATATCTATTTGGATAAAAAAATTTTAGCGGATGGTGAAGAGCAGAATATCGTAGTAGCTTTGGAAGATGAAGAGAAGAAGTTAGATTCAGCGAGTTTGATTTATGAATTCAAGGAAACTGCTGAAAGAAATGAAATCGAAGCCAGCAATATGGTAGATAATACGGTATTATTTACACTTCCATATGATATATTATCTCAGGGTAGTTACCGCCTCATAGGAGTAGAGTGTGCTATTGGCGAAGAGAAGATATTTCTGGAATTTCAAGAGGAAGAAATTGCAGAATTTGAAGTAAGTGCTGAGGATAAAGTGAAAGATACAGAAGCTGTGCCGGAAGTTACTGCATATGCAATGGGTGATGACGGAAATGTTGTGGAGGAATCCGGAGATAATATTACAGAGGCAGTAGAAAGTGCAATCCGGCAAATGGCAGCGCCAACTGCAATTTCACAATTTTCTACCAGAGCAAGAGAAAGCAGAGATTCAGAGTTCGTAATTGCGCTTGATCCAGGGCATGACAGCCATTGCGGGGGAGCGCATGCCAATGGATTAGCAGAGGAAGTGCTGACTTTAAAGGTAGCGAATTATTGTAAAGAAGAATTAGAAAAGTATGATGGTGTAAAAGTTATTATGACAAGAACTGGTGCAGAATGTCCGAATCCATTGCCGGGAAGTTATAGCTCAGCAAAAGACATACGGCAGAGAGTGCAAAAAGCTGTACAGCAAGGTGCAGATGTCATTGTAAGTTTTCATTTCAATTCTTCAGGAAGCGGTTCAGCAAATGGTGCAGAAGTAATTTATCAGAATCAAAGCTATGATGCAGCAATCGGACTGGAAAGTAAGGCATTGGCTGAAAAAATCCAGAAAGAACTGGTAGCATTAGGTCTGAAAGACAGGGGAATCTATTCTAAAGATTCTACGGACGGTTCCCATGATCCAAATGGTGTGAAAGATGATTACTGGACACTACATAATGAGGCGAAGGCGCTTGGCAAACCGGCTGTACTAATTGAACATGCGTTTGTATCAGGAAACGTGGATTCAGCTAATCTAAAAAAAGAATCTTACTTAAAACAGCTGGGAATTGCAGATGCAAAAGGGATCATTAATCAATATGATTTGCTTAATGGCGGTCCTCGAAAAGAACCCGGTGTAGGAAAGATTGAATTCAAGGCAACAGGTGAAGATACATTTGATGTGATTTTATCTGATGTAAAAAATGAAGAGAAGATTCAGACAATATATGTGCCGATTTGGAGTGCTAATAATAATCAGGATGATATTTATTGGTATGCGGCGCAAAGACAAAGTGATGGTACCTATAAAGTTTCTGTCGATATTAAAAAACATAAAGGAGACAGAGGCAATTATATTGCACATGTATACATTATAGACAAACAGGGCAATCAGATTTTAGCTAATGATGGGCAATATAAGGTTATTTATTATCATGCCTCTATTGATACGCTTAAAGTAAGTCAAAACGCAACGGATAAAACAAAGCTTGATATTGTTGTAAGTGGAATTAATGCACCGAACGGCGTTGACCGGATTCAGGCAGCTGTTTGGAGTGAGAACAATGGTCAGGATGATATTGTCTGGTATACAATGAGCAAACAAAGCAATGGTGATTATAAAGTACAGGTCAATATTGCAAATCATAAATATGATGCCGGTATCTATAATGTCCATATCTATTTATTTGATAAAGAAGGGCTATCATTCTTGCCTAAGGCAACAAATATCAGCATATCAGTTCCAAATGTCAGTATAGCGGCAAAACCATTGCCGGATAATAGTACACAAGTACAATTATCAGCATCAAATGTTGGTATTTACGGAAATGTACAGAATGTTCGTTTTGCTGTATGGAGTGCAGAAAATGGGCAAGATGATATGAAGTGGTATTTTGGAACTAGAAATAATTCCGGGGTTTGGCAGGTTACAATAGACACTTCCACGCATACAGGAACAGGCGTCTTTTATGTGCATTCATACTCTGTGTTGGCTGATGGAACGGATAAGTTTTTGGGAAATACAGAATTCACAGTGAAAAAACAGACAACAGCTTCTATTGAAAAACTGGAAGTCAATAAAACAAATGAAAACACATTTGAAGTTTTATTAAAAGGCGTAACAGCATCAAATGGAGTAAAGAATATCCAGGTTCCAATCTGGAGTGAAGAAAATGGTCAGGATGACCTTGTATGGTATGATGCAAGCAAAAAAGCAGATGGAACATATTACGTTAATGTAGATATTAAGAACCACAAGTATAATACGGGAATCTATAATATTCATGTATATTTATTTGATAAAACAGGCAAAGCATTCTTATTAAAGACTACATCTACAAGAGTAGAATTGGCGGAAGTAAAAATTACTGCCAGTGATATGGATGGAAGTCAGAAAAACTTTCAATTAAAAGCAGCCAATGTCGGTAAATATGGAAATGTACAAAATGTTCGTTTTGCTGTATGGAGTGCAGAAAATGGACAAGATGACCTGATCTGGTACACAGGAAAGCAAAATGGTTCAGGAACATGGACAGCTACTGCAGAGATTGCAAGACATAAGTCTTCAGGAACATTCTTAGTTCATGTATATGCGATGTTAGCAGATGGAACAGATAAGTTTTTAGGAACTACAAGCTTTGAAGTGAAGAAACAAGGAGTAGCATCCATAGGAAAGATTGATGTGACAACAGACGAAAAAGGCAATATTAACGTTAATTTAGCTAAAGTTTATGCGGCTACAGGTGTTAAGAAAATTTCAGTGGCAGTTTGGAGTGAAACGAATGGCAGGATGATTTAGTCTGGTATACTGCAGGAAAGCAGAATGACGGAAGTTATAAAGTAAATGTTTCAGCAAAGAATCATAAGCATGATACAGGAATTTACAATATTCATATTTATTTGTTTGAACAGTCAGGAGCTGAGCATTTAATCAAAACGACAACTGCTAAAATAGAACAGCCGGATTATCAATTGAAAGCACAGGCACTGACAGAGGAAAAAGATTTATATGAAATTTCTGCTGCAAATGCCGGATTTTTAGGAAATGTCAAAACAGTGAAATTTGCTGTATGGAGTGAACCAAATGGGCAAAATGATATTCAGTGGTATAATGCAGAACGTGATGCCACGGGAGTATGGAAAGCGAAAGTTGATATCAATAAGCATGATGTTAGCGGAAAATACAATGTCCATGGATATGTGCAGTTTGACGATGGTGTTGAAAAATTTTTAGGCAGCCAGATTTTTGATGGTGTAAGAGTGTATAAAATTATGGGAACTGCTGAAGCGACAGCTGAAAAAATGATTTTATATTTTAAGGCAGCAAAGAAGGAGTATCCATCAGAGGCACTTGGAAAAGGGGGAGCACCTACAATTGAAGAGTTTTGTAAGATTGTAGAAAGTGAAGCGTTGGCAGAAGGTGTAAAGGCAGAAGTTGTATTTGCTCAGGCAATGGTGGAGACAGGATGGTTTAAATTTGGCGGAGATGTCAAAATAGAGCAGTTTAATTTCTGTGGTTTAGGAGCAACTGGCAACGGAGCAGCAGGAAATAGTTTTCCGGATGTGAGAACAGGCATTAGAGCACAGGTACAGCATTTAAAATGCTATGCGAGTGATCAGCCTTTGAATCAGGAATGTGTAGATCCTAGATGGTGGAATGGACTGAGAAATAAAGCAACATCTGTACAGGCTTTAAGCGGTAAATGGGCTGCTGACAAAAATTATGGCAATAAACTAATGGCAGTGATTGATGCAATAAAATAATAATAAAACCGTAACTAAATGAAAACAGGTGAGACTGTTAGTACTTGGTTACGGTTTTTTGCTGTTGTGGAAAATGTATAAAAAATCGAAAATAATAGCAATAGATTTGTTGTAATTTCCTGCAACTCTGTTATACTAAAATAAGTACATTGTTTAATTAGGGCAGTATCTTTTGATACTGCTTATTTTAACTAACAGAGGAATGGGAATATGGGAATTATTAATGTAGTTTGCTTAAAAGAAAATGATGATTTTGAAACAATTCAACAGTATATAAAAAATATGGAGCAGTATGTAGATCAGATTTACATATTAGAGCAAGAAACCATATCAGAAGAAGTAAGAAAGTTTGATAGTTATCTGATACATAAAGATGATCTACAGACAAACATAAGCAGTCAGGACTGGATTTTCTTTTCAAGATTAGATTATCGGTATGCACCTTCACTGCTGTATCGGTTAAGAGAACTAACTTGCAATCCTTTTCCGGTGGCTTATTCGGCAACAGTTAAACATAGCATAGAAAAGGACGTTTATTGGAAAGGTGTGGAACGGACAGAAATTTTTTTGGTGTCCAATAAAATTGCTTATAAATTTAATGTTCAACAGGAGCATTTTGAAATTGTTATTGAAGAGGAAATGAAACAGAAAGTTATTCTTGTCAATGATGGATATTTCCAAATTAGCAAAAAATATGATTTAGATAAAAAGGGATTCCGGAAAGATATTCTATATGAAGAGGCGTATAGTTTACCGGAAAATAAGAGAGTATTGATCACAAATCTTTTTGTTCAGAAATATACCGGCTCAGAGTTACATACGCTTTCAATTGCGAAGCAGTTTTTGAAAAAGGGATATGAAGTTGTTGTTGCAGTTTTTGCAAAAGCATATCCGCTTATGGAATTTTTTGAAAAAATTCCGAGACTCCATGTGGTAAATTGTCTGGAATATCATTTGCCATTTCGACATTATGATATTTTCTGGGCACAACATTATGCAGTGGTCGATTGGGTTATTTTGAAAAACCAAATTAGTTGCGATCGTTTAGTTGTATCACGTCTAGGGATTTATAATTCACTGGAGGCTCTTCCGTGCTTTACAAAAAAGGCAGATGTGATTTGCTGTGTCAGTCAGGAAATTGAAAATCGGATTCGAGAAGAAATTGGAAAAGAAATTCCAATTGAAAAAATAGAAAATTGTGTAGACGAAGAATTTTTTGATGTATATACAGAAAAGAAGCGGGAAACACTGAAATCAATTGCGGTTGTTTCTAATCATATCCAAGATGATATTGTTAGAGTGGCTGAAATTTTAAGGGAACAAGGAATTGAAGTGAAGTTTTATGGACAGCAATATGAAGCAGTTCTTATGACAGGTGAATTGCTTCGTAAATACGATGTCGTTATTACCATTGGAAAGACGGTGCAGTATTGCCTTGCTTGCGGAACAATTCCATACATATATGATTATTATGGAGGTCCTGGATATTTAACTGAAAACAATTTTGAACGGGCAAGAGAATATAATTTTTCGGGAAGAGGTTTTCAAAGAAAAGAAACAGCAGAAGATATTGTGCAGGACATTTTAGAAAATTATAGTAAAGCGGTTCAACTGCAGAAAGTCTGGCGTAAAAAAGCAGAAGCATTGTATCAGATGAATGAGAAGTTTGATTCATTTTATAATAAACTCATGGCGTATCCGGCGAAGAGAAAAGAAATGAGCAGCTATTATGATCTAATTGAGAAAGAACGTATATTAAGATATGCGGAAGGAATTAGTGGAACGTTAGAACTTCAGGTTTCTACAGCAAAAATTTATTTTGATATGGGAAATGGGTTGAATGAGGTATGTGCGGAAGCCTATGATTATGTGGAAGGACAAAAAATTCATCTTTACATTAAAATACCGGAAAATTGTAAAGCAATTCGTTTTGATCCGATGGAAGCATTTTGCAGATGCAAGGTGTTAGAAGTAAGATTTGAGAAAAAGGAGATAGAAATACGTCCGATTGATGCTGCAAAAGAAAAGGGATGGGACATTTTCTTAAATGAAGATCCGCAGTATGATATTGAATTAAAAAAGGATGGTACATTGCTGGAACTTACATTTATGGCAAAATCAATACAAAATGCGGAAATGCTAAAATATGTTCAAAAGCAATTGAATGTACTGGAGAAAAGGTTAGAAGAAAAAGAACAGGTCAATAAAATGCAGCAGCATAAGATCGAAGCGATGGAACAAACTAAGACATGGAAAATGAGAGAAATCATAAGAAAAATCAAAAGATAGAGAATGAAATTGCCCTATTCAAGCCGGAATTTGAGACATATCAGAAGAGATAATTGAAAAATACTGCCAAAGATGTTACAATATTGGTTGATTTAATGTATATTTTGGAATGTGGAGCGGTATTGATTGGATACTGCTATTTGCATTGAGATCAATTGAAACTGATATAACATAGTAAAAGGAGAAATAATTTATGGGCAAGATAACAGTTGAGACATGTCATATCGAAGGGCTGAAGGTAGTTACACCACAGGTATTTGGAGATGAACGCGGCTATTTTATGGAAACATATAATTATAATGATTTTAAAGAAGCCGGAATTGATGTGGAGTTTGTACAGGATAACCAATCCAGCTCAACAAAGGGTGTATTAAGAGGTCTTCATTTCCAGATTAATTATCCGCAGGATAAACTTGTTCGCGTTGTAAATGGCGAAGTATTCGATGTTGCTGTAGATTTAAGAGAAGGTTCACCGACATATGGACAATGGTATGGGGTGATTCTTTCAGCAGAAAATAAAAAGCAGTTTTTTATTCCGAAAAACTTTGCACATGGTTTTGTTGTGTTATCAGAGAAGGCAGAATTTGTATACAAATGTTCCGATTTTTATCATCCGAATGATGAAGGCGGTTTGGCATGGAATGATCCGGAGATCGGTGTGGAATGGCCAATGCCGGAAGGAATGACAGAGAATGACTTGATCTTATCAGAGAAAGACAAAAAATGGGGCGGAATTCGCGAATTGAATAAATAAGATTATTGGAGGAAGAGTGGTGACACAATTTATACAAAATTTCATGAAATACAGACCGTTGTTAAGTGAGCTTGTATCTCGTGATATCAAAATTAAGTACCGCAGATCTGTGCTTGGTGTTTTATGGACATTGCTGAATCCATTGTGCATGATGATTGTCCTATCAATTGTATTTTCCAATTTGTTTAAATTTGGAATGGAAAATTTTCCGGTATATCTGTTAAGCGGACAGCTGATATTCAATTTTTATTCTGATGCGACAACTTCTTCGATGTCAGCAATTATTAATAATGCGTCTCTGATAAAGAAGATATATATACCGAAATACCTATTTGTAGTTTCTCGTGTCATTTCAAGTATTATTAATCTTTGTGCGTCGTTTTGTGCAATGATTATCGTAATGGTGGCATTGAAAGTAGAGCTTCACTATACAGTATTATTGGCATGGATTCCGATGCTGCTGTTGATGGTTTTTTCATTGGGAGCCGGGCTTGTGTTGTCTGCAATTACTGTAAAGTTCAGGGATATTATGCATTTATATTCTGTTTTCGTAACAGCATTGATGTATCTGACTCCGGTGATTTATCCAATGAATCTTTTGCCGGAAAAGGTTAAAATGATTGTAATGTGTAACCCGTTGACAAATATTTTGAATATGTTCAGAAATGTGATGATGTATAATACACTGCCATCTGTTACATCAATTATCATTGGTATCGCAGAAGCGGCGGTTATGCTTGCGATTGGTCTTCGTGTATTTTATAAAATGCAGGATGAATTTATTCTTAATATATAGGAGTGTTGTATGGAACAGCAAATTATGATAGATGTCGAACATGTAGCAATGAAGTTTAATCTGGCATCGGAAAAAGTAGACAGTATTAAAGAATATATTATTAAAACATTAAAAAAACAGGTCTCTTATGATGAGTTTTGGGCGTTAAAGGATGTTTCTTTCCAGATTTATAAGGGAGATTCCGTCGGTTTAATTGGACTAAATGGAAGTGGAAAAAGTACGATGCTGAAAACGATCGCAGGTGTTTTGAAACCGACGAAAGGAAGCGTCAGAACTTATGGAACGATTGCGCCTTTAATTGAACTTGGAGCAGGATTTGATTTTGATTTAACTGCGCGAGAGAATGTATATTTGAATGGTGCTCTATTGGGATATTCCAGAAAAGAAATGGACGAGCATTATGGCGATATCGTGGAATTTTCAGAATTAGGAGAATTTATGAATGTTCCTGTAAAGAACTTTTCCTCAGGAATGGTTTCCAGGCTTGCTTTTGCGATTGCAACGATTGGTATTCCGGATATTCTGATTGTAGATGAAGTCCTTTCTGTAGGAGACTTTCGGTTTCAGCAGAAATGTGAGGAAAGAATTCAAAATATGATGGATCATGGGACTACTCTTTTGTTTGTGTCTCATAGCATTGAACAGGTTATGAAACTATGTAAAAAAGTAGTTTGGCTTGAAAAGGGAACTTTGAAGAAAATGGGTGATTCCCAGATTATAGGGGAAGAATACAAAAATTCTTAAGGTAGAGGTCTGATTAATCATGAAAAAATATTTTAAGATCCTGTTGGTATCTATAGTTTTCATTGCTCTTGCAGCATTATATGCCAGTGGGATTCATGAAGAACGTATATATAATCCGGATTTTGATGTGGAGTATACGATGTGTCAAAATACAGGAGTTCTGTCACAGGGTACTTTGGTGCAGGAGTTTCTTGCAGAAAAAAATAAAATCAACGGATTTTCGATCAAAACAACTGTGCATGGGGATGTGTCCAATGTAGATGTACAATATATATTGGAAGATGAAAAAGGCACGACATTGACAGAGGGAACGATACCTGCATCTGAAATGCAGAATGATAAGTTCTATAAAGAAAAATTTGATACAGTCAAATTAAATACAGGAAAAACTTACAAACTTATCTTAAAAGAGACAAATGCAACTGCGGAAAATGGAATTGGATTTTATTATACACCGGCAGAGAATGCAAATGAGGTTTTTGAAGTCAATCAAAATGAAACAGCGGGAACTTTAGTTTTAAGAATGCTTGTAAAAGAATTTCAGGTGGAAACGTTCTTAGTTCTTCTGATGTTTATTCTTTATATTGCTGTATTCTTAAAAGTACTGTATAAATTGTTTAAGTAGAGGTAGTTTTAATGGAAAATAAATTCTGGATAACAAATTGGAGACCGGATTTAAAAAATAAGCGTATTATTCATATCAAAGGAATATTTAAAGAAAAAGAGGCAAACGAGAATGAATTACTTGTTTGTGTAGATAAAAAAAAGTTAAAATTTACGATAGAAAAAACAACAGGAGTGATATCCGCAGAGCAGTGCCTCAAGATGGAAGAAATTCCGGTGGAGTATTATATTAAAGCAGTGCTTCCGGAAAACTATCAACAGTATGAAAATATTCAGGTTTTTAATTTTTACAAAGGAGTTGGAGGAGAAGCTTTTTCGCTTCCGGTAAAAAAATTCATAAAACGTCAGAATAAGGTTGAAAAATTTATCGAAGAAGGCAAAAATACTGAAAAAGGAATCTGGTTTAAAGGTTGGTATATTGCAACAGAAGATACGAAAATGACAGTATATGATGGGAAAAAACCATTGAAAATAGAAGTTCAATATCGCCGGCGTCCGGACGTACTGAAGCAGTATCCGGAATGTGCAGAAGAGGAGATCGTAGGGTTTGAAGCATTATGCAAAAACGTTTCAGCAAAAAAAGTACGAATTGTTTTACAGAGTAAAGCAAAAAAATCAGAATATGTTTTAAATCTGCAATCATCCACAGTTGTAAAAGTTATTAAGAAATCCGAGGAAATGGCGATAAAAGGAGTGGCATTTTACCGTCAGTTTGGTCTGCAGAAGGCGTTGATAAGAACATACGAAAAGCTTACGCATCAAGATACAACGACATATGATGTATGGAGAAGAAAATACTGGTCGAATATGAGAGATTTGAGACAGCAGAAAAAAGAAACTTTTTCGTATATGCCGAAGTTTTCAATTGTAGTTCCGCTTTATAAAACGCCGGAAAAATATTTGGATGAAATGATTGATTCTGTCAGAAAGCAATCCTATGCAAATTGGGAATTATGTCTTTCAGATGGAAGTGGAAAGAATTCGCCGTTAACTGCTGTATTGAAAAAATATGAGCAAAAAGATCACAGGATTAAAGTGATTTACAATAATGAGCAGCTTCAGATTTCCGATAATACAAATAGAGCTTTAGACGCTGCGACAGGAGATTTTATTGTTTTTGGAGATCATGATGATTTACTGGCGCCGGATGCACTTTATCAGTGTGTGAAAGTTTTGAATGAGGAAAGAGGAATTGACGTTATTTATACTGATGAAGATAAAGTGACGATGGACGGAAAAGAATATTACCAGCCTCATTTCAAATCAGACTTTAATATTGATCTGCTGAGAAGTATGAATTATATTTGCCATTTGTTCGTTGTGAAGCGTAGTTTATACGAAAAAGTGGGGAATTTGCGAAGTGAATTTGATGGTGCACAGGATTATGATTTTGTACTGCGTTGTGCAGAGCAGGCAGAAAAAATCAAACATATTCCGAAAATCCTGTATCATTGGAGAGCGCATAAAGATTCGACAGCAGAGAATCCGGAAAGCAAAGCGTATGCATTTGAGGCAGGAGTCAGAGCAATTCAGGCACATTATGAACGGCTTGGAATTGAAGCAAAAGTCGAACAGGTTGAAATGCATGGTGCTTATCGCACAGTATATGGATTAAAGGAAGAACCGTTGGTTTCTGTTGTTATTCCAAATAAAGATCATACAGAAGATCTTGATAAATGTATTCGTTCTCTGGAAGAAATTTCTGATTATAAGAATATAGAATATATTATTATTGAAAATAACAGTGAACTTCCGGAAACATTTGCGTATTATGAAAAGCTTCAAAAAGAAAACAGCAAAGTCAAAGTAGTTTATTGGAAAAGAGAATTCAATTATTCGGCAATTAATAATTTTGGTGTAAAATCAGCGAACGGAGAATACCTGCTGTTTTTAAATAATGATACAGAAATCATCAATCCGGATTGTGTTAGAGAACTGTTGTCATATTGTATGAGACCGGAAGTGGGAATTGTAGGTGCAAGATTATATTATGAGGATGATACAATCCAGCATGCAGGAGTAATTGTAGGACTTGGCGGAATTGCAGGCCACGCCTTTGTTGGTGAGGCGAAAGAGTCTGTCGGATATTTTTCAAGAATTATTTGCGCACAGGATTTAAGTGCGGTGACTGCCGCATGTATGATGGTAAAGAAGTCGGTATTTGAAGAAGTAGAAGGATTTGAGGAAAAGCTGGCTGTAGCATTTAATGATGTGGATTTTTGTCTGAAAGTGCGAAAAGCAGGATATCTGGTTGTGTACAATCCTTATGCTGAATTACATCATTATGAATCGAAATCAAGAGGTCTGGAAGATACAGAAGAAAAAGTCCGCAGATTCCAGGGGGAGATTATGACATTTGCAACAAGATGGAAAGAGTTTCTAAAAGAGGGAGATCCTTACTATAGTCCAAATCTGACCTTAGAAAGAAACGACTTTTCATTAAGGGTATAACAACCAGAAAGGAAACCATTATGAGAATTTTAGTAACAGGTGTAAAAGGACAGCTTGGCTACGATGTAGTGAACGAGCTGGAAAAAAGAGGACATACAGCGATTGGTGTTGACATTGATGAAATGGATATTACAGATGCAGAAGCTGTTGATCGTGTAATTACAGAAGCAGATGTAGAAGCGGTTATTCACTGTGCAGCATATACAGCAGTAGATGCTGCCGAGGATAATCTTGAACTTTGCCGCAAGGTAAATGCATCCGGAACAGAAAATATTGCGAAGGTATGTAAGAAACTTGACCTGAAAATGGTGTACATTAGTACAGACTATGTGTTTGATGGAGAAGGCGAACGTCCGTGGGAGCCGGATGACAGACGTGATCCACTGAATGCATATGGAATTGGAAAATATGAAGGTGAACTCGCGGTAGAAGAAAATCTCGAGAAATACTTTATTATCCGAATCGCATGGGTATTTGGTGTGAACGGAAAGAACTTTATTAAGACAATGCTGAAACTTGGGGAAACACGGGATGAGGTTAGCGTTGTAAATGATCAGATCGGCTCACCGACATACACATATGATCTTGCAAGACTGATCGTAGATATGGTAGAGACAGAGAAATACGGAAGATATCATGCTACAAATGAAGGCTTTTGTTCCTGGTATGAATTTGCCTGTGAGATTTTCAGACAGGCAGGCATGAATGTGAAGGTACATCCGGTTACGAGCGATGAATTTCCTGCAAAGGCAAAGAGACCGCACAATAGCCGTATGAGCAAAGAGAAACTAAGTGAGAATGGATTTGAGCGGCTGCCGTCATGGCAGGATGCTCTGAAGCGCTATCTGGAAGTGATCCGGTAGAGAAATGAGGTGTGCTATGAAGAGGCGTATTGGAACAGTTGCTGCGATTGTGTTGGTTCTTGCGCTGACTGCATGCGGGGAACAGGGTACCGGTGCAGGAACTGATGCACAAGTTCAGGAGCAGCAGGGAACAGAAGAACAGGATAAGACTGCAGGAAAAGAGGAAGAACCGTCAGAAGATAAAACTTCACAGGATGATGCGGGAGCAGACGAGGAAAAAACAGAAGAAGAACTGCGGGAAGAAACAGAAAATCAGCGTGAGATAGAAGTGTACAGCAGCAATGAAGATGCCACAGAATTTGTCACAACATTGGCAGTTATTCCGGACTTGACAGCAGCGAATATTTTGAATGAACTTGCATACAAGAATGTAATTCCGGAAGATATTGCTGCAAACAGCTGTAAGTTGAAAGAAGAAGGCGGAAAACGACTTTTGGATGTGGATCTGTCAGGGAATTTTGCAGAGTATCTTGGAAGTCAGGGGACAAGTGGAGAAATGCTGACGATGGGAAGTGTCTGCAATACCTTTTTGAAGGCATATGTGTGTGATGGTATCAAAATTACTGTTGATGGAAATATGCTGACGACAGGACATGCAGAGTATGATGGTTACCAGGAATTTATGGAATCAGCAAGATAATGAGGATAAGGTAAGGACTGTTAATATGAGTGATAAGAAAAAACCGGAATACCGGATTGCTTGGATGAAAGTGCTTCGGAAGCTTTCTATTTATAATATTAAAAAGGGACTGCTGTATTTGAGACATTATGGACTGAAAGAATTCTGGTTTCGAATGAAAGAGCGTTTCCAGGCAGAAGCAGCAGATTATGGGAAATGGTATGAGAATCATAAGGCATCTGAGGAAGAGCTTGCAAAACAGCGTAAAGAACATTTTGCGAAAGAACCTTTGATCAGTATCCTTGTTCCGGTCTATAATACTCCACGGGAATTCCTTATTCAGTTGTTAAGATCTGTCGGGACACAGACCTACCATAACTGGGAGCTTTGTATTGCAAATGCCAGCGTAGATAATAAGGGAGTAATCGAGGTGCTGGAACATTATCAGGAGAAAACAAAACGCCTGAAAGTGATTAATGTTCCGGAGAACGAAGGAATCTCTCAGAATACGAATAAAGCGCTGTCGATTGCATCCGGAGAGTATGTAGCGCTTCTGGATCATGATGATCTGCTGGCGCCAAATGCACTTTATGAGATTGTGAAAGTGATTAATAATAAGGAAGATGCGGATGTTATCTATACAGATGAAGACAAGGTAACCGCAGATTTGAAAGAACATTTCCAACCGCATTTTAAACCGGATTTTAGCGAAGATCTTTTGCGTTCCAACAACTATATCTGTCACTTTTTTGTGGCAAAACGGGAAATCGTGAATGAGGTTGGCGGATTTCATCCGGAATTCAATGGTGCGCAGGATTACGATCTGATTTTCCGCTGTACAGAGAAGGCAAGAGGTATCTACCATGTACCGAAAATTCTTTACCACTGGAGAACCCATAAGGCTTCTACTGCGGACAATCCGGCAAGTAAAATGTATGCATTTGATGCGGGAAAGAGAGCGATTGAAGAACACTTAAAACGAGTGGGAGAAAAGGGCGAGGTCAGCCATACAAAAGATCTTGGATTTTATCGGGTAAAATATCCGGTGATCGGAAATCCGAAGGTGTCAATTATTATCCCGAACAAAGATGAAATTGCATCTCTTGAGAAATGTATCCATTCCATTCGGGAAAAAACAGATTATAAAAACTATGAGATTATTGTTGTAGAAAATAATAGTGAAAAGAGCGAAACATTTGAGTTTTATAAGAAAATTGAGCGTGACTGGCTGAAGGTAATTTATTGGGATCGAGAGTTTAATTATTCGGCAATCAATAACTTTGGCGTACGGCATGCCACAGGAGATTATCTGCTCTTCCTGAATAATGATGTGGAAGTGATCAACAGTGACTGGATGACGGAAATGCTGTCTCATTGTCAGAGAAAACATGTCGGAGTTGTAGGGGCGAAGCTTTACTATCCGGACAATACGATTCAGCATGCAGGAATTGTTATTGGGATCGGCGGAATTGCCGGGAATATGTTTACCGGTATGTCGAGAAGCTTTACAGGATATCTTCACAAAGCATCGATTCAGCAGGATTTAAGCGCAGTGACGGCGGCATGTATGATGGTGGAGCGTCATGCATTTGAGAAGGTAAAGGGATTCGAGGAAGATCTGGCAGTGGCATTTAATGATGTAGACTTCTGTTTGAAAATTCGAAAAGCAGGATATCTTATTGTATATAATCCGAATGTAGAGTTATATCACTATGAATCAAAAACACGGGGAAAAGAAGACACGAAAGAAAAGCTGAAACGCTTTCAGGGTGAGATTGATTACATGAAAGAGCGTTGGAGTCAGATTCTTGAGCAGGGAGATCCCTATTACAATGTGAATTTTTCGTTGATAAAATGTGATTATTCTTTGAAGAATAACGACAGAAAGTCATAGATTAAAAATGTGTGAAAAGGGCGGGTTTTGTTAAAAACTTGCCCTTTTTTTCATTCAATGGTATAATAAAAAAAAGTTTATCCTGAATTTGTGCATATTTTTGAAGCAGTTTGGGCAGATTAAGGAAAATTTAAGACAAAAAATATTGAGTTTCAGAAACTCCTGTTATATGATAGAACAGTCATTTTAGGTAAAGGAATTATATTATGTACAAGAAGAATAAAAAAAGCTGGGTAAAGCATCTTGACTTTTTGCTGTTAGATGCGCTCTGTCTGGAAATTACATTTTATATTTCATATATGATTCGTGTGGATAAGATGTTTCGTTTTCCAGTCATTCAGGATTACTATGACAGGCTTGCACTTGTATTGCTGTTGTTAGATCTTTCGATTGTATTTTTTACAGAGGCTTATACCGGGATTCTGCGCAGGAATCGGGTTCAGGAGCTAAAAGCGGTTGTTATGCACTGTACAGCGATCTTTCTTGGGATTACTGTTTATCTGTGGGTGACAAAGCAATCGGAGATTTATTCTCGCCAGGTTATTCTTGTATTCTGGGCAGCATCTATCTTTGTGGAATATTTTGGAAGATGTATTTTGAAGATCATTGTAAGACAATACATGATCCACAGAAAGAAATTTTCTAAAATGATCATTATTACAGAAGAGAGATATGCTCTGGAATGTGTTTCTGATTTTAGAGATAATCGCTATAAAGAATTTGAAGTAGCAGGCGTGGTGCTTCTGGATGTGGACAAGACCGGTGAAGAAGTGTACGGAGTGCCTGTTGTTGCGGCGGCAGATACCTTTCTTGAGTATGTCCGTCTCAATGTGGTAGATGAGATTTTTATTCATGGAGATACAAGGGAAGGCAGCGAGGCTTTGGCAAATGAGCTGATCGAACTTGGACTGACAGTTCATTTCAGTCTTGTGCGAGAATCACAGCTGATGCCAAATAAGATGGTAGAGCATTATGGAAGATACATGGTCTTGACCTCCAGTATGAAGATTGCGACTACGAGACAGCTGTTTTTAAAGCGGGCGATGGATATTGTCGGAAGTCTTGTCGGACTTTTCATTACAGGAATTGCCTTTCTGATTTTTGCACCGATTGTTAAGATCCAGTCTCCGGGACCAATCTTCTATTCACAGACACGTGTCGGAAAGAATGGACGTCAGTTTAAGTTTTACAAATTCCGCACGATGGTCGTTGGAGCAGATGCAATGAAGAAAGACCTTATGGCACAAAATGAGATGAAAGGGCTCATGTTCAAGATGGAGAATGATCCCCGCATCTTTGGTATCGGAAAATTTATGCGTAAATATTCCATCGATGAACTTCCGCAGTTCTGGAATGTGCTGAAAGGGGATATGAGTCTTGTCGGGACAAGACCGCCGACAGTGGAAGAGTTTAAACAGTATGAGCTTCATCATAAAGCAAGGCTTGGCATCAGACCGGGACTTACCGGAATGTGGCAGGTCAGTGGACGGAGCGATATTAAAGATTTTGAAAAGATTGTGGCACTGGATACCCAGTATATATCCAACTGGTCACTGGGAATGGATATGCGGATTTTGTTCCGTACAGTCCTTGTAGTGCTGACAGGAAAAGGATCATCATGATAGATATTTCAATTGCAATTGTAGCTTATCATAACGAGACGGATGTGAGAAATGCGGTATGTTCCATTGAGGAGCATACCGCTGTGACTATATCCAAACAGATTTATATTATTGATAACAGCATTCAGACGAATACGCTTGCAGATTTGTCCCGGGAATTTTCAGATGTAATCTACATGCGAACAGGAGAGAACCTCGGATTTGGAGGCGGACATAATTATGTGCTTCCGAATCTGGAGTCAAGGTTCCATGCAATTGTGAATCCGGATATTCTTTTGAAAGAAGATACGTTTTCGATTCTTCTTGAATTTATGAAGGATGAGACGATTGGAATGGCTGTGCCAAGAATGGTGGATGAGCAGGGGATGCGTCAGGATGCGTACCGAAGAGAACTTACAGTGGCGGACATGGGAATCCGCATGTTTTTGCCGGGGTGTTTCAGGAAAAGGCAGCGATACCATACGATGCAGGAAATGGATTATACAAAAGTTTTTGAAGTGCCGTTTGCGCAGGGAAGCTTTTTGTTTATTCGCACAGAATTGTTTTGCAGGCTTGGTGGATTTGATCCGCGGTATTTTATGTACATGGAAGACGCGGATCTGTGCCGGCGGGTAAGGCAGGAAAAGCGTCTTGTTTATTGTCCGGACACAACCGTAATTCACCGCTGGGAGAAGGGATCGCACAAAGATATGAAGCTTCTGCTCTGTCATGTGATTTCAATGATGAAATATTTTCACAAATGGGGGTGGAAGCTGTGGTAGATCAAATCCGCATTTCGGTTGCTGTTGTGACTTATAATGGAGTGCGTTATCTGGAACAGCAGCTGGTTTCGATTTTGAATCAGCTTGGCGAAGAAGATGAAGTTGTAATTTCGGATGACGGATCAAACGACGGAACAATTGATCTGATTCGTTCTTTTCAGAAGACAGATTCCAGAATACGTCTGATAAGCGGACCGGGAAAAGGCGTTAAGAAGAATGTAGAACACGCGCTTTTGCACACCAGAGGGAAATATATATTTCTGGCAGATCAGGACGATATATGGATAGATACAAAGGTGGAAACCGTTCTGAATTGTTTTAGGGAAAAGCATTGTATGGTAGTGATCCACGATGCCCATGTATTTGCCGGAGAAAACCCTGAAGAATTTATGATGGATTCTTTTTTTGATTTTCGAAATGCAGGAGCAGGAGTTGTGAAAAATATTGTGAAAAACAGCTATATCGGATGCTGCATGGCATTTCGGAGGGAACTTCTTGAAACGGTTATTCCGATTCCGTCCCGGATTGAGATGCATGATCAGTGGATCGGAGTACTGGGAGATGCACTGTTTGGCGAGTCCTGTTTCTACAGGAAGCCTTTATTACTGTATCGAAGGCATGGAGAGAATCAATCCGATATGAAGCATTATGGAATCTTTAAGATGATTCGTAATCGGATCGTATTTGTAAGTTGTTTTGTGGCGCGGATGATACGGGAGAAAGTCTGCGGCAGGCAAAGAGGAAAGCATAAAGGAGTATAAATATGGCAGATCGACGAAATTCTGAGAGAGACAGAAGGCGTCGGCCGGATGACAGGCGGCGCAGCGATGAATATAGAAGGCAGGAGAGCAGGCGGCAGTATGACAGCCAGAGCAGGCCGGAAGGAAGAAGACAGAATCCGGAACGAAGAAGACCGGAAGAGCGTATGAGTGCAGAAGAGCGCAGAAGACGAGAAGAAATCCGGCGGAGAAATGAGCGGAGGAGGTCAGAGGACCGGAGGAGTTATGAAGAGCGAAGCGCAGTCAGAAGAGAGCCGGAAAATTACGGAGAACGCAGGCGTCCGTCTAAGAAGGAGGTACGCAGGCAGAAAGAAGAGCTGCGCAGGAAACGCAAGCGAAAACGGATCATACTTCTTGTGTCTGAAATTGTAGTTCTGGCAGTACTCTGTGTTGTTGCGTATGGAGTGATGAAGCTTGACAAGATAGATTATACAAAGCTGGATAAAGGGAAACTGGAAGTGTACCGTGATACAGGTCCATATACCAATATAGCGCTGTTTGGTCTGGATTCAAGAGATGGAGAGATTGATGGCGGTGTTCGAAGCGACTGTATGATGGTGGCAAGCATTAATAATGAGACAGATGATGTCAGAATTATTTCTATTTATCGAGACACGCTTTTGAAACAGGAAGACGGCGAGTTTGCAAAGGCCAACAGTGCATACGCAAGAGGCGGTCCGCAGGCGGCGATTGCATTGATGAACCGCAATCTGGATCTGGATATTCAAAATTATGTGAGTGTGAATTTTAATTCTCTCGTAGATATTGTGGATGCTCTTGGCGGAATTGAAATTGAGCTGACAGAAGAGGAACGGGTACATATGAATAACTACCAGGTAGAGACGGCAGAAGTTGTGGGACAGGCAGTGCAGGAAGTTGAAGAGGCAGGGCTTCAGAAACTGAATGGAGTGCAGGCTGTTTCCTACTCAAGAATCCGCTATACAGACGGAGGAGATTATAAGCGTGCAGAGCGTCAGAGACTTGTCCTGCAAAAGATCGTTGAGAAAGCTCAGAAGGCAAATCTTCGGACATTAAACAAATTGCTTGATAAAGTGCTTCCGCAGATTTCAACAAGTTTTTCTCAGACACAGCTTCTTGGTATTGCTGCGAATGCATTATCTTATAAAATTGGCGAGATGCGTGGTTTTCCGTTTGAAGTTGCAGGAACGGACAAGATTGCAGGAGATAATGCATCCTATGTTATCCCTGTTGGTATTGCGAATAATGTGACTCAGCTTCATCAATTCCTTTTTGCGGAAGAGAACTATGTGCCATCGGAGATTGTTCAGTCGATCAGCAATGAAGTGAGCGAATTATCCGGAATTTATCCGGAAAATGAGTAGAAAGTGGGTAAGACTGTGGGGAATTTCCGTATAAATGTTGAAATTTTCGGCAAAATACGCTAATATAAGTGGGAATTTGAATATTTGTAAACATATCGAGAAAGGATAGGATTATGGCTGCAAGAAGGAGAAGAAGAGGAAGAAGAAAGCAGAAAAGAGGCTTTTCTTCCTGGTCGGCAGGAGCGAAGGTAGCTGCAATTATCGGAGGGACTTTTTTGCTCTTAATGACCTGCGGAATCGTTATTGTTGCACAGAAACTAGGAAAGATTGACTATCAGAAGATAGATCCGAAGCGCCTTAGTATTTCCGAAGAGGTGGAGCATCAAACAGGGGTAGTAACATTTGCCCTCTTTGGACTGGATTCCCGTACCGGTCAGCTCGATAGAGGTACATTAAGTGATACAATGATTATCGCAGTACTTGACCGGGAGACAAAAGAGATAACGATGTCATCTGTTTATCGGGATACGCTTGTACAGATGGAAGATGGTTCATACAATAAAGCCAATGCAGCATATGCATTTGGGGGACCACAGGAAGCAATTTCAATGCTGAACCGGAATTTTGACTTAAATATTGAAGACTATGTATCGGTGAATTTTAATGCGCTCGTCAATGTGATCGATGCGCTTGGCGGAGTAGATCTTGATGTGACAGAAGACGAAGTTCCGCATTTGAATAACTACCAGGTGGAGACATCGAAGGTAGTAGGACAGGAGCGGATTCCGCTGGAGCATGGCGGAATGCAGACGCTGAATGGTGTACAGGCAGTTTCGTTTGCCCGGATTCGTATTATCGGGGGCGATCAGCAGCGTACAGAACGCCAGAGACGTTTGATCCAGGCAATCACAGATAAGGCTCAGACGGCAAGTCTTTCTACGATCAATAAGATTATTGACCAGGTATTTCCGCAGATTTCCACAAGCTTATCGCTTGGAGAAATTTTGGATTATGCCAAAGATGCGTTTAAGTATAAGCTGGGAGAGAGTAAGGGCTTCCCGTATGATCAGTTCTACAATACACTTTCCGGTATCGGAAGTGTAGGAGTAGTAAATGATCTTCCGGCGGATGTGACAGGACTTCATCAATTCCTTTATGGGGCAGAAACACCGTACACGCCTTCTTCTACGGTTGTACAGATTGGACAGGAGATGCTGTACCGCGGACAGGGAAATGGCAGCAGTGACAGCAGCGATGAAGAAGATGAAGATTCGGATTATAGCTCATATTCTGAAGAGGAATCTTATACAGAAGAAGATGAGGATTACAGCGATAATAGCGGTAATGACAGCGGGTATGATGAGTCTTACAGTGAGGATACCGAAGGAAATGATTCGGGATACAATGAGGATTCGGGAGAGATGACCGAATAGTCAGGAGGTTTATAATGAATAAGATACGAAAGAAGCTGGGAATGCTGTTGGCAATCTGCCTGCTCCTTCCATGTTTTTCTATAGTGGCACATGCGGCAAGCGGCGTACTTACGTTTTCTGATCCAACAACGAAAGTGGGAGAAACGGTTACGGTAAAGGCAAAGCTGGATGCTTATGGCTCTCCGATTGGCGACGGGGATATTACAGTAACATATGATCCAGCAAAGCTGGAATTTGTCAGCGGACAGAATGCCAGTGGCGGGAGCGGCACTGTGACATTATCTACAACCGGTGATGGTTCTGTTACAGAACTCAATTATACAATGGAGTTCCGGGCTTTGGCGGAAGGAACGACTAACATTGAAGTGTCAGGGTATACAGCTTACCTTTACAATGATGAGACGCTGGATGTTACACTTGGCTCTTCAGCAGTGACGATTGAACCGGGAGACGGTACTGTGCAGCAACCGGCTGCTGCGACCGGAACCGGACCGGCAGTAACGGTAAATGGAATTAATTATAATATCAATGGAACATTTGCAGATGTGCTGATTCCGGAGGGGTTTGTGCGGACCACACTGACATATGAGGGACAGGAATGTCAGGTACTGCAACAGGAAACAAGCGGTCTTTATATGATTTATCTGACAGGTGCTGACGGAACAAGCGCTATGTTCTTATATAATTCAGAGACAGGCGAGTTCTCAGCATGTGAGAAGGTTCGTCTTTCTGATACGAATGATATCTTCCTGATGCAGTTCAAACCGGATATGGAGCTGCCGAGCGAATATAAGAGTACAGAGTTCGAAATGAACGGAGTTGTATATCCGGCATGGCAGGATCCTTCGAAACAGGAGTTTTATATTGTATATGCCTTAAACAGTGCAGGCCAGAAGAATTTCTATCAGTATGACGCTTCGGAAGCAACGTATCAGAGATATGTGGTGACAGTTGCGAAAGATACAGAAGAAAAAGCCACAGGTTTCTTTGGGAAAATTGAATCAAAATTAAAAGAGAATTTGAGCAAACTTTTAATTGGTGTATGGGCAGTCTTTATTGTGATGCTGATCATTCTGATTGTACTTGTGGTAAAATTAAAACACCGCAATGAGGAACTGGATGACTGGTATGAAGACTTTGGAGACGAGTATGAGAAGAAATTAAAGGCGGAGCAGGCGGCAGCAAAGAAAGCAAAACAGGCAAAAGCAGCAGGAAAACAGACAAGAAAACAGACGCCGGCAAAGAAACAGAAAAATTATGGTTATGCAGAATTAGATGAATTCGAAGATGAGCTGGATGATGATTTTTATGAAGACGATATGTTAGATGATGAACGTTATGATGATTACGATGACGATTATGATGCTGACGCTTATGATGATGATTCTTATGATGACTATGATGACGATTACGATGATTATGAAGACGATTATGATCGTAAAAAACGGGCAAAAGAAACCGCTGAGTTTTCTTTAAATTTCATAGATTTAGATTAGTTTGAGCAGGATGGAAATTTTCCATCCTGTTTTCAATTTTTTTTTAAGAAATGAACACATTTCTTTCACAATTAGACAGTAAACTACAATCATAGAAAACAGGAAGGAGACTTATATTATGAGTAATGAATATAGCTATCAGATTCCAAATGATGGGGATCAGAATTATACAGAATCAAATCAGGAACCGGAGAATAGAAGACCGAAGAAAAAAGGCAGGAAGGCAGTTGCAGTTGTCTGTGCCGGAATGGTATTTGGATTAGTGGCGTCTGTTACATTTCAGGCATCGAACTATATGGTGGAAAGAGTGCTTGGCAAATCTGAGCGGACAACGAGTACAACGAAGAATACATCCAGTTCCAGTACGAATGTAAACAGTACAAAACTGACGCAGACAAAAAGCACTGTTACTTCAGATATTTCTGAGATCGTAGAGAATGCAATGCCTTCCGTTGTTTCCATCACGAATATTAGTGTTCAGCAGGTGCAGAGCTTTTTCCAGGGAACGCAGGAATATGAGAGTCAGAGCAGCGGCTCAGGAATTATTATCGGAAAGAATGATTCAGAACTTCTTGTTGTAAGTAATAATCATGTTGTGTCCGGAAGTGATACGCTGACAGTAACATTTATCAATAATACAAGTGTAGAGGCTCAGATCAAGGGTACGGATCCGGACAAAGATCTGGCTGTAGTTGCAGTTCCGCTTGATAAGATTGATGAGGATACGATGAGCCAGATTGCCGTTGCAACACTTGGAGATTCTTCTGAATTGAAAGTCGGAGAGCCTGTCATTGCCATTGGAAATGCTCTTGGCTATGGGCAGTCTGTGACAAATGGTATTGTCAGCGCCAAAGACCGTACATTGAGTTCTTCTAATCCGGAAGGAGAGACAGAAGAAAATTCTGTAAAATATATCCAGACAAATGCAGCGATTAATCCGGGTAACAGCGGTGGAGCTCTTTTGAATATGAACGGCGAAGTCATTGGAATTAACACTGCGAAAGTTGCAGACAGCGCCGTAGAAGGTATGGGATATGCGATTCCGGTTTCGGACGTAAGCGATATCATTGAAGATCTTATGAACCGGACAACACGGACGAAAGTCAATGAAGGCGAGCAGGGTCAGCTTGGTATTACGGGATTTGACGTGGCAGAAGAGAATGCAGCAATGTACGGTATGCCAAAAGGTGTATATATTTCTAAAGTTGCCGGAGGCAGCGGAGCCGAGAAAGCAGGATTGACAAAAGGAAGTATTATTGTGGAATTCGACGGAACGGCAATTGACAGCATGGCAACACTTCAGGAACGTTTGCAGTACTATAAGGCCGGAGAGACGGTTTCTGTGACAGTACGAGTGCCGAGCGCAACGGGAGAGTATACAGAGAACACGGTAGATGTGACTCTTGGAGAACGCACAACAGCAAAATAAAATGAGAAAAAGCTGTAGAATATTCAGAGGATTCTCTGATATCTACAGCTTTTTTATGTCATTAACAGTCTGAGTTTCTCAGGCGAAGGATTTCGTCGATCAATTCTTTTGCAGCCTCTTCTTTTGTAAGCAGCTGCAGCTCTTTTGTCGTATCTTTTGTAATCAGTGTAATGATATTGGTATCTGTGCCAAATCCGGCGCCGGCTTCTTTCAGATTATTAGCAGCAATCATATCCAGATTTTTTTTCTCTAATTTCGTTTTGGCATGCTCGATTAAATGTTCTGTTTCCATTGCAAAACCGCAGAGGAATTGTCCGTTTTGTTTGTGATTTCCAAGAAAAGCGAGAATATCATCAGTCCGTGTGAATGTAAGAGTCATATCTGAGCCGGACTTTTTGAGCTTTTCATCAGCAACCTGAGCTGGACGGTAATCTGCGACAGCGGCAGCTTTGATGATAATATCCTGATCCTGGCTGCGGGAAGTGACAGTTTCAAACATATCGCGGGCTGAAAGAACCGGTACAACGTCTACAAAAGGCGGTGGTTCAATCGAAGTTCGTCCGGTTACTAATGTGACAGAAGCTCCGCGGAGCATGCAGTTTCTTGCAATGGCATATCCCATCTTGCCGGTAGAGTGATTGGAAACGAAACGCACAGGATCAATGGCTTCGATTGTCGGACCGGCAGTCACAAGAACGTGAAGTCCGTCCATATCTTTTGGGAAAGCCAGTTCTCGCAAAATGTATTGAAGCAGTGTATCCGGTTCCGGCATCTTTCCGGCGCCGGTATCTCCGCAGGCAAGATAACCGGTGGCAGGGGTAATAATCTCCATGCCGTATCCGCTTAGACGTTTTAGATTATCCTGCACGATCGGATTCTCGTACATGCGTGTGTTCATTGCCGGAGCGATCAGTTTCGGACACTGACAGGCAAGAACAGTTGTTGTCAGCATATCGTCTGCAATTCCGAAAGCGAGTTTTCCAATGACATTGGCTGTAGCCGGAGTGATCATTACAAGATCGGCTTTCTTTGCAAGAGATACATGTTCTACTTGAAATTCAAAATTCCGGTCAAAGGTATCGACCAGACATTTGCGTCCGGTCAATGTCTCAAATGTGATCGGGTTGATAAAGTTTGTAGCGTTTTGTGTCATGATTACATGAACTTCTGCATGCTGTTTGATAAGCATACTGGCAAGTGAAGCAGACTTATAGGCAGCGATGCCGCCGGTAACGCCAAGAATGACAGTTTTTCCCTTTAACATAATGATAGTCCTTTCCAAAAATTCTGGACTCATTTTATCATATTCCCGCTGAAATTGCACGCAGAAAACAAGGAGAAGTAAGTGGGAAATGTTGTTTTTGAAAAATGTGTGTGCTATAATGTCTCCGTATTGTATCTCCGGAAAGGAGAATAATAACAAGGAGGAAAATTAAATATGAGTGAAACAAAAACAGTAAGAGCAGGAAATTCAGCAAAGACAATGTCAGTTGTACAGATTGCCCTGTTTGCGGCGGTGATTGTTATTATGGCATTTACCCCGTTTCTTGGCTTTATTCCTCTCGGTTTTACAAGAGCGACCATTATACACATTCCGGTGATTATAGGTTCGATTCTCTTTGGACCGGTGCAGGGAGCGGTACTTGGATTTGTTTTTGGGCTGACAAGCTTTGTAAATGCAACGATGAATCCGACTGTGACATCATTTGTGTTCACACCGTTTTACAGTGTGGGAGATATACATGGTGGATTTGGAAGCTTGATTATTTGCTTTGTTCCGCGAATTCTAACAGGTGTTGTGCCGTACTATGTATACCGGCTGTTCGATAAGATTGGAAAAAATTATCCGAAGAAACAAACACTGGCGCTTGGAATGGCGGGACTGACAGGTTCCCTTACAAACACACTGCTCGTTATGAACTTCATTTATGTATTATTCGGAGAAAGTTATGCCGCAGTGCAGAATGTATCGGTCAAATCATTATATGGTGTGATTTTGTCGGTGATTCTTGTAAATGGTATTCCGGAAGCAATCGTGGCTGTCTGCGTTGTAACACTTGTAACCCGCACGCTGCTGCATATAAAATTTGTGAGAAGATAAGGATGAGAAGTAATGATGGTACTTGCAATTGATATAGGAAATACAAATATTGTAATTGGATGTCTGCGGACAGCAGAGGACGTTGTGTTTGTAGAGCGCCTCTCTACAGATGCAACAAAGACAGTTCTGGAATATGCAATCAGTATTAAAAATGTATTAGAATTATATGGAATAGAAGGAAAAGATCTGGATGGTGTTATCATCTCTTCTGTTGTTCCTCCGGTTACCAATCAGATGAGAGAATCGGTGGAAAAAGTGACGGGATTAAAGGCAATGGTTGTGGGACCGGGAGTAAAAAACGGCCTGCATATTCAGATGGATAATCCTGCTCAGGTAGGAAGCGATCTGATTGTCAATGCGGTTGCAGCGCTGCATGAGTATCAGCCTCCGCTGATTGTAATCGACATGGGAACTGCGACGACACTTTCTGTTGTAGACCGGGAGCGGAATTATATCGGAGGAATGATTTTGCCGGGAATAAGAGTTTCTCTGGATTCCCTTGTCAGCAGAACCTCTCAGTTATCTAAGATCAGCCTGGAAGCTCCTAAGCGTCTCATTGGGAAAAATACGACAGAGTGTATGAAGAGTGGTGTCGTGCATGGAAATGCAGCCTGCATCGACGGTATGATTGAACGGATCGAGACGGAACTTGGAGAAAAAGCAACGGTGCTTGCTACAGGTGGTCTGGCACAGGTGATTATACCGCATTGCCACCATGAAATTATTGTAGATGATGCGCTGCTGTTGAAAGGATTGCTTCTGATTTACTTGAAAAATCAGGAAGAACCGAAGAAGCGGCGCAGATAATCAGATTATCGGTCCGGTATGAGCTATAAGGAAGGCAGAAGAACAGAAAAATAAATATATCAAAAGGCAGTACGTTTAAAGTATGTATAAACTTCTAAACGTGCTGCCTTTTTTGAGTGTGAGAAAAAAATGACAGAGAGAAAAGGCAGGAAAGAGAGATATTTTTTGTAACAAGAAATGATTTTAGCAATTTTTTATGCTAAAATTACCAATATATAAGTAAAATACAGTTAAAAAAAGGATGTGGAGTATATAAA